>JBIIVF010000053.1:0-14811 GCA_044339595.1 Bacteroidia bacterium | reverse complement strand
TAAGAGAACAATTTGAAGGTAAAAATTTATTGGGTAAAGGATTAAAGGGTAAAGAGTTTAAAAAATATATTGCTAAAATAAACACTGATATAGTTCAACTCGAAATTGAAAAAGCGAAGGTTGAAAGTGCCTTAATAAAAACCGAAAAAGAAAATGCCCTCGCCCAATATTCCAACGAAGCCGTATACAAAGGCTTAAAGCATGAATTGAATAAATCGCTCACAGAAACTACCATAAAAATAGAGAGCGCTCGTGCGGAGTTAAATCATTTAAACGATAAAGATGCTTGGCTGGAATGGTTGGATGAATTGGCAAGTGTAATGAAGGATGGGCAAGAATTAACCCCAATTAGAAAGCGGAAGTTCCTAGATTTAATTTTAAGTCGGATTGACGTAAGTCATGATGCAGCGACAAAGCTGCACCGACTGGACATTAAATTTAGGCTTCCTATGCTTTCGGATTTAGACGGTATTGTGAAACACAATCCAACAAAAAGTATAAATTCAGATAGAAAGGTAAAATATTTTAGATCTCCTATAAGTCCAATAAAATCAGCCAAGAAACCTAACAAAGAAACGTTTTATTCAACAGTTACCGACTTTGCGAGATTTCTCGGCTGATCCACATTGCAACCTCTCAAAACGGCAATGTGATAAGACAATAACTGCAAGGGAATGGTAGCAAGTAATGGCGTCAAGGCATCTTCTGTGTCAGGGATTTCAATCACATGATCTGCCATTTCCTTCACCTTGGTGTCTCCTTCAGTTACGATGGCGATGATGACTCCACTCCGAGCCTTTACTTCTTGAATGTTACTGATTACCTTTTCATAACTGCTTCTTTTGGTGGCAATGACTACAACGGGCATATGCTCGTCAATCAAGGCAATCGGACCATGTTTCATCTCTGCAGCCGGATAGCCTTCCGCATGGATATACGAAATCTCTTTTAACTTGAGGGCTCCTTCTAATGCTACCGGAAAATTGTATCCTCTGCCTAAATACAAAAAGTTTCTTGCGTTTTTATATTCTGCTGCAATTTTGAGCACCTGTGCGGCGCAGTTCTCAAGCACCCGCTGAACCTTGGCCGGAATGTTTTCAAGTTCTACCAACATGTGTCTGAGATCTTGATTTTTAATCGCCCCTCTGATTTGGGCAATTCCCAAGGCAAGGATGGTTAACACGGCTACTTGGGCCGTAAACGCCTTGGTAGAGGCCACCCCGATTTCAGGGCCTGCATGCGTATAGGCTCCGGCATCGGTCAGTCTTGGAATTGATGAACCCACTACATTGCAAATTCCATAGATGCTGGCGCCTTTTTCCTTCGCCAATTCTAACGCAGCTAAGGTATCTGCGGTTTCTCCACTTTGTGAAATCGCAATTACGAGGTCATTTTCGTTCACGATCGGATTGCGATACCTGAACTCCGATGCATATTCAACTTCAACCGGAAGTCTTGCGAATTCTTCAATCAAATATTCTCCCACCAAACCGGCATGCCAGGATGTTCCGCATCCTACGATGATGATCCTGTCTAAATTCCGAATTTTAGATTCAAATTCTTCAAGACTGCGCATGGCGAAGGTCAATTTTCCTGAATCAAATCGTCCTCTTAAACTATCCAATATACTCTTGGGTTGCTCATAGATCTCCTTGAGCATAAAATGTTCATACCCACCCTTTTCTAAGGCATCCAAACTCATCTCAAGGGTTTGAATGTAAGGGGTCTTCTCCACGTTTTCTATGGTTTTTATTTTAAGTTCACCATTGTTGATGACCGCAATTTCTCCATCGTTGAGATAAGTAACATCGCGTGTATATTCAACAATAGGGGTGGCATCACTGGCCATGTAGAACTCCCCTTCTTCTTCTCCGATTCCCACTACCAGCGGACTTCCTTTTCTCGCACCAATCAAAATATTGGGGTCGCGCTTGGATATAATCACAATGGCGTAGGCGCCAATCACTTCATTCAGAGCCAGCCTTACCGATTCGAATAAATCGGTTTTGGTATTATTTTGAATTTCTTCAATGAGGTGAACAAGAACCTCTGTGTCGGTATCACTATCAAAAGTATGTCCTCTGCCTTTGAGCATTTCCTTAAGTGTACCATAATTTTCAATGATGCCATTGTGAATAACGGCCATATCTCCACTTTGGGAAAGATGGGGATGTGCATTGGCATCATTCGGAGCTCCATGCGTTGCCCATCGGGTATGCCCCATTCCAACATGACCTTGGATATCTTGATTGAGACAAACCTCCTCCAATTGGCTTACCTTCCCTTTGGTTTTATAAATTCTAAGATCACTGTTCATCAGCGCAATTCCTGCACTGTCATACCCGCGATACTCCAGTCTTTTCAAACCTTTGATCAGAAAAGGATACGCCTCTTTAGGGCCAACATAGGCTACAATTCCACACATAGGTAAACGATTACAATATTTACCTCAAAAATACCGCAATTGCAGCGATTAATAAAATTTGAATGTGAAGGATTACTTCAGTTTGAATGCCTTCTTAATCTGGGGAACATAGTTTAATTCTTCCCATGGGAATAATTTAACTTTCATTTTTTTCTGATTACCGGATCCGTCTGTAAAGGTTTTTTCAACTGTTTTGCATTCGCGGCCCATGTGTCCGTAAGCTGCAGTCTCGAGATATATCGGAGTGCGAAGATTAAAACGCTGCTCGATGGCATATGGACGCATGTCAAAAATAGTTTTTAGTTTTTCTGCAATCTCTCCATCGCTCATTTTAACTTTGGAAGTTCCGTAAGTATTTACATACAAACCTACCGGCTCTGCAACACCAATGGCATAGGCCACCTGCACCAACACTTCTTCACACACCTCCGCTGCCACAAGGTTTTTAGCAATATGACGGGTAGCATACGCAGCTGAACGATCCACTTTTGAGGGATCTTTCCCTGAAAATGCACCACCACCATGCGCACCCTTACCACCGTAAGTATCCACAATGATTTTTCTGCCTGTTAAACCGGTGTCACCATGCGGACCACCAATAACAAATTTACCTGTTGGGTTCACAAAATATTTAATGTCTTCACCAAACAAGGCACGGATATTTTTCTTTTGAATATATTTCAATACTCTGGGAATCAAAATTTCCTTCACATCTTTTTCGATGGTTTCGAGCATGTTTTTTTCAGCCTTTTCGATGTCTTTCTTGCTTTCTGTTTTTGGAAGAACAAATTCATCGTGCTGTGTTGAAATAACAATGGCTTCGATGCGAATGGGCTGATTCTTATCGTTGTATTCGATGGTTACTTGTGACTTTGAATCAGGACGCAGATACTTCATCTTCTTTCCTTCTTTGCGAATGGCTGCTAATTCTTCCAACAATAGATGTGAAAGATACAGGGGAAGAGGCATATAACTGTCTGTTTCATGATTTGCATAACCAAACATCATACCTTGATCACCGGCCCCTTGGCTCATCGGATCTTTGCGTTCAACACCTCTGTTAATGTCAGCACTTTGCTCATGAATGGCACTCAGAATTCCGCAAGAATTTGCTTCAAACATGTATTCGCTGCGGGTATATCCGATGCGCTTGATTACATCTCGGGTGATTTTCTGAACATCCAGGTATGTGTTTGATTTCACCTCTCCTGCCAATACAACCTGACCTGTAGTTACCAGGGTTTCACAGGCTACCTTTGACGATGGGTCAAATGCAAGAAAATGATCAATCAGTGCGTCTGAAATCTGATCGGCAACTTTGTCTGGGTGTCCTTCTGAAACGGACTCGGAGGTAAAGAAATATGACATATTGTTCTAAATTTAACGGGCGCGAAATTAAGAAAACGATGTTGAATTACCGTATTATGGTGCAAAGAATCTCCAAAGAATAAAACTTCTGACACGCTAATGGCTTACCACAAAACGGTTGATGTATACACTGCGGTCTTCAAAAATGACTTTTATAAAGTAAATTCCGGCCTGCCAACCTTCTGTTTTCAACGTAAGGCATGCGTCTTTTCTAATGGAATCAAACTCCTGAACAATCCGTCCTTCTGGATCGAATATCCAGCCATTCAAAACATAATTGCCAAAACAAAATTGCCCTATTTGATTCATGGGATTGGGGAAAACAACACCTTCTTTTTCGGGATCAGAACGGAAGGATCGTATTTCAGAATATTGGTAATTCCCGTCAAAATCGACTTGCTTTAGGCGATAATAATACCCTTTAAAATCGTATACATAGGGATCTATAAATTCGTAATGCCGAATATCTGAAGCATGGCCCGCACCCAAAACTTCTCCAATTTTCAAAAAGCCAATGTCATCCTCAAATTTCTCTACCTCAAAATGACTATTGTTCAATTCAGAAGCCGTTGACCATCCTATTAGGGTTGCTCCTTGAAATTTCTTTACGTCAAAATTGAGCCAGGTCACCGGCAAAGAACCGGATATCGTAAATCCGTTGAGGGTAGATGTAAGAATGGTATTGGTGGAAGTTTTTGAAGAAGAAAAGCCTGAATCTGAAGAACTTCCGGCCACATCTTCGGCATAAACCGTAATACTAAACCCTCCAATTCGGTCATGAATGCTCAATCCGGCGTGTGTAACAGGGTTGACTTGTTCGTCGTCTTCAGCTCCTCTGATGCCATTGATTGGGTTGCAAACGTCATTAATATCAACCGTTTGGTTCGATTGTGCTGCGAAAGTGCCATTTCCGGTCCATTTCTACGGGGTGCTATTTTTTACATACCCTGCACTATCTACGAAACCGGAAGGACAAGCAGTATCCACTCTTGTCGGGGCCACACTGTCGTAGTAACCGGTATAAGTAGCGGGTGCATAGCGCTGCCCCTGGCTATCCAAAAACTCGATTAAACACGATTCAAACACACTGGCATCGGTATTTCCACTGGAAAAACTCACGGCAAAATCGGATGCCTTCACCACCACATGGTCTGCGAAACGCACTTGGATGGTATACGCTCTTACATCACCGGTTGAGCTTTCTGAAACCCCGGAGGTATTGAAGGGTAAAGAGCCACGGAGACCACTGTTGCTTTGCACAACATCGTGCCGCACCCCTGCGAGCGAATCGATCACTGCACCCTGATAAACATCAAAAGTTGGAAGAATCTTTAATTCAACAGAGAAATCCCAAAGTCCGCCGCTGCTTGAACAACTCAATACTTTGTTGCTGTCATCCTGCCAAACATCGAACGAGTCTAAACGGTAAGTTTCACCTGCAATCGCATGAACAATGTCGCCCGAGTAGGTCGAGAAATTTAAAGTTCCGGCATTGGAGCCGAAGTTGACACTGCATTGCGAAAAAGCAAAATCAGCCATGAACAGGAAGAACAAAATCGGCAAGAAAAAACGAATTTTCATGGTGGGTTCATCATTGGGGAACTCAAAAATATGAACCCCAATCCCACCTTAATTGGTCCCTGTGTCTAAGTTATATCTTCTTTCGACACAGGGTCCTTTGAAACAATTACAAGTATTTATTCCGCCTTTTCGGGGCGCATTTGAGGAAAAAACAATACCTCCTGAATAGTGCTATTGTTGGTTAAAAGCATCACCAAACGGTCTATACCAATTCCAATTCCTGCTGTAGGTGGCATGCCATATTCAAGCGCCCTAAGGAAATCCTGATCGAGAAACATCGCTTCATCATCACCTCTTTCCAGCAATTTCATTTGTTCTTCGAAGCGCTCCCTTTGATCAAGCGGATCGTTTAACTCGCTGTAACAATTGGCAATCTCTTTTCCATTTACAATGAGCTCGAATCTTTCCGTCAATTCAGGGTTGTTGCGATGTCTTTTGGTGAGCGGACTCATTTCGATCGGATAGTCCATGATAAAAGTAGGCTGAATGAGCTTTCCTTCGCACGTTTCACCGAAGATCTCGTCAATCAGTTTAGCGCGCCCCATGCTGGCATCCATTTCAATATTCAGTGATTTACAGAATTCGCGCAGTTGTGCTTCATCCATTTTAGAAACATCCTTGCCCGTATATTTTTCTATCGCACCATACAGCGTCAATCTCTCAAAAGGTTGGCCGAAATCGATGGTATTTTCACCAAATTGAACAAAAGAAACGCCGTTTACTTCCTCACACACCGTACGCAAGAGATTTTCGGTGTAATCCATCATCCAGTAATAATCCTTGTAGGCCACATAGAGTTCCATCTGAGAAAATTCAGGATTGTGCGTGCGATCCATGCCTTCATTTCTGAAATCTTTTGCAAATTCGTACACCCCTTCAAAACCACCGACAATAAGGCGTTTCAAATACAATTCGTTCGCTACTCGGAGATAAAGTGGCATGTCGAGCGCATTGTGATGGGTCATAAACGGACGAGCTGCTGCGCCGCCGGGAATGGCTTGCAAAATGGGCGTTTCTACCTCCAGATACCCACTGTTATTCAAATAATTGCGCATGCTTTGAATGGCTTTGGTGCGCTTGATAAAGGTTTCCTTCACATGAGGATTCACAATCAAATCGACATAGCGCATTCGGTATCTCAACTCCGGATCAGTAAACGCATCATAGATTTTTCCATCCACTTCTTTCGGCATCGGCAGCGGATTCAGCGATTTACTTAACACTTTTAGAGACGTCACATGTAGGGTAGTCTCTCCAACCTGTGTGGTAAAAACGTAACCGGTAAGTCCAATGATATCACCGATATCCAGATGCTTTTTAAACACATCATTGTAAAGGGATTTGTCTTCACCCGGACAAATATCATCACGACTAATATACACTTGCAGTTTACCGGAATGATCCTGAAGCTCAGCGAAAGAGGCTTTCCCCATGATTCTTCGGCGCATCAGACGTCCGGCGATAGAAATGTTTTTATAATTGAGCTTGTCTTCGGTGTAATTCTTTAGAATATCAGCAGCGTTGGCATTGATTTCAAATAATTCTGCAGGATAAGGGTCGATACCGGCCTTTCTCAATTCGTCTAATGACGCCCTGCGTTGTAACTGCAATTCATTTAATTCCATCGTTTCCTAAAAATTTTCGCGAATATACATCAAATGCAAGCAACCATATGAGGTAGGATTGACTCTACACTTAGACAGATATTACCGGAGGATGATAAAGTCAAAACCCTGCAGCCCATCATTTTATCTATCTTTGTATGCCATTGACCCACTGCATGCGTAATTTTCTGTTTAGGTTATTCATTTTTCTTATTCCCGGATATTTTCTTCCGAGGACGGTGAATGCCCAAACAACCGATTACTTTATTGAGAACCTCGGTCAGTTTCATGAAAATGTAACATTCAAAATGAAACTCGATGCGGGTTACCTATTCCTCGAAGACCAAGGGCTGACTTATAGCTTTTACGACGAACGGGCATTAGACAAAATCTGGAATCACAGACATGAAGAATCCAGAACCGCACCGGTAACGGTTCCTTTTCACGCTGTTAAAATGAGGATTCTGGACGCAGAAAAAGCGGTCCTTACTGGCAAAGAAACTTTGTTGACCTACCACAACTATTACCTGGGCAAATCACCCGAAAAATGGAAATCGAAGGTTCCTTTGCACCGGGAAGTCCAATATCAAAATATTTACCGTGGCATTGACTGGCGAATCTTCACCCAAAACGGCGCACTTAAAAATGAATGGATTGTGCATCCGGGCGCAGAACCGGAGAAAATCGGGATGCTTTATCTCGGTCACGACGGGTTGTTTATCCAGAATGGCAAATTGGTGGTAAAAACTTCGGTCAACGAATGGACAGAATCTAAACCTTATGCCTATCAAGTAATCAATGGAAATAAAGTCGAAGTTGATTGCCGGTACCAAATAAACGGAGACAAGGTCTCTTTTATCATCGCACCGGTGCATGATACATCCAAAGATCTGGTGATTGACCCGGTGCTGGTTTTTTCCACTTATTCCGGATCGAAAGGAGATAATTTTGGATTCACTGCCACGTATGATTCTAAAAGCAATCTATATGCAGGTGGCGTTACAGACAATTTGAGCGGAGAATATCCGGTCACCACCGGCGCTTTTCAACGCACTTGGGGTGGCGGCGTAGGTACATTCCCGGTAAATCTGGCTTGTGATATTTCCATCAGTAAATACGATTCGAGCGGAAGTAACCTGTTGTATGCCACCTATCTGGGAGGCGAACAGGACGAATATCCGCATAGCCTCGTGGTCGACAACAACGACCGCTTGTTGGTCATGGGCACTACCAATTCCTCACAATTCCCGGTGACAAAAAAAGCATTCGATACCCTTATTAACGGGCAATATGACATCATCGTTTCAAAGTTCTCAGAGGATGGCAGTCAGCTATTGGGCTCTACTTATTTTGGAGGAACCCGCAATGATGGATTGAATTCAGGGACCCTGCGTTACAACTATGCCGATGACTTTCGAGGCGATATCATTGTAGACGATGCCAATCATGTCTTTATTGCCAGCACTACATTGAGCTCAGATTTGCCTGTTAAACAAGCCTTTCAAGGTTCTTCCGGTGGAGGTTATGACGGATGCATGGCAGAATTCAATGACGATCTGAGTCAATTGCTTTGGTGCAGTTATGCCGGCGCCGAAGGATCGGATGCTTTATACAGTATTAAGCTGAATGCTGAATCCATTTTTGCAGCCGGCGGCACCAACAGCCAGAAATTAGACACCACTGCAGGGGTGCTTTTCGAACAGAATCAAGGCGATTTTGATGGATTCATTGCCAAAATCAACAAAACTTCTAAGGCACTGGATAAATTGAGTTATTGGGGGACATCGGAATATGATCAAATTTATTTCATTGACCTAGATGCCAGAAATACGTTGTATGTAACCGGTCAAACAGAAGGCAGCACCAACCCTGCATCCGGCACCTATGGCAAAAAAGATAAAGGACAGTTTATTGCGAGAATGAGCCTTGATCTTGACAGTCTTTATTGGCAAACTTCATTCGGTAACCGCGATAAAAAACCGGATATCTCACCGAGTGCATTTTTAGTAGATAAGTGCAATCACATTTATATCTCAGGTTGGGGAGCCAATGTGCGTCCCGACTTAAATCCCGGATCCACATCAGGATTAGAGATTTCGTCAGACGCCGTTCAAAAAACAACCGACAACAATGATTTCTATATCATGGTATTGGATCAGGATGCCAAAGGATTATTGTACGCCACCTATTTTGGCGGTTATGACACCGATGACCATGTGGATGGAGGCACAAGTCGATTCGATAAACGTGGGGTCATTTATCAATCCGTTTGTTCGAGTTGCCCGGATGGTTCAGAACCCGGGCACAATGATTTTCCGGTAACACCCAAGGCCGCCTTTGTGACCAACGTGAGTCCGCGGTGCAGCAATGCCTCCTTCAAAATTGACCTTCAAATTAAGGAAGCCGTGATTGCTCAGTTTGTCGCCAATCCACGTCAGGGTTGCCGGCCCCTCACCGTTGATTTTTCCAATTTAAGTACCCCAGGCAGGAAATACTATTGGGATTTTGGCGATGGAAGCACCGATTCAGTATTCGCTCCACCGGTGCATACTTATGACAAACCCGGGATCTATAAAGTTATTCTCACGGCGGTTGATTCACTAAGTTGCAACATCAGCGATCGTTATTCCCTAGATTTGGTGGTTTATGACAAACCCGAAGCTGATTTTGAGTACAAGTTCAACGGATGCAATGATCAATTAACCCTGACCAATAAGACAAAAGACGGAAGAGCATATTTCTGGGATTTCGGTGATGGAGATAGCAGTCGCGATGACAGTCCCAAGCATCAATACACCCAATCCGGCAACTACCGCATCACCCTCATCGCTTCGCCCGATGAATCTTGTCCGGATACTTTTTTTAAGGATGTCCCCATCAACGTAGATGCAAATTCTGAATTTATCATTCCCAATGTCTTTACGCCGGATGGTGATGGAAAGAACGATTGCTTTGGCATGGAAGGTTTGCAGGAAGACTGCGATGAAATCGAATGGATCATTTACAATCGCTGGGGCGAGCGTGTATTTTACAGTCGAGATATGAAAGCTTGCTGGGATGGAAAGGATAAGTTAGGGCATCCATATCCGGCCGGTGCATATTTTGCCATTTATTATATCCGATTTGGCAACGGGAACGGCAAAGAAACCATCAGCGGAACCGTGACCTTAATCCGTTAATATTCCAACGGTTAACGCATCAATTTTTCAGCCGTTTTTCGCAATTTTAAATTCAACCAACCGTTATTGGAATAAGGGCCGACATTTCAAGCCCTCCAAGTTCATTGATTTCAATAGCACAACATATTCGCCCATTATCCATTTCGCTGATTGGCAAATGGTTCCCATGTGTGTTGTTGTTGTTCATCCATCAACAGGCCAAGGGGCAAAAAAGGTTTGTATTCAGCAACGGGCCGGATGTCATGCGCAATGAGAATTTACACCTGACCAGCACCCAATCTCTCGACAGCAAAAACTCGACACCCCATGATCAGATTTCCGTTTTGATATCGTTTGATGAAATCAAAAGACTCAAATCTATTTGCACCGACAGCATTTTGTTGCATGCAGATAATCCCGACCTTTGGATTACCGGCAAAAAACTCGATGAACTCATTGCCTGTTTTGAACATAACATGGATGAAAAACGTGAAATCAGAATTGTCAGAATCGAA
Source organism: Bacteroidia bacterium (assembly GCA_044339595.1). Taxonomy (GTDB): domain Bacteria; phylum Bacteroidota; class Bacteroidia; order NS11-12g; family UBA9320; genus CAZTGZ01. Next base: position 4,160 of record JBIIVF010000053.1, on the reverse strand, counting down.
CCACTTCAGATTAAAACCAGAACCACCTCTAAAATTGATTTAAAATCTATCTCGATGCGCATTCAGTTGAACTTGAATCCGGGTGGATTTATGTTTCCGGTGTATTGGGAGGAGGAGTAGGGATTAGGGAATAGTTACTAGGTAAAAGGGGCAAGGTAAAAGTGAGATTATGATGCTTGGCGAAAGGGTCTAGGTTTGAAATTATTCCGACAGCACAATTCGTAATCCTTAATTTTTAATTTTTAATTTTAGTATCATCTCTCCCAGCCTATAAATATCCTCGAAAGAATTGTACAACGGCACCGGAGCCATGCGGATGACTTCGGGTTCGCGCCAATCGGCTACTACCCCGTTTTGGGTCAAATAATCAAATAGCTTCCGAGCATTGGATCCCGCCAACACCGACAACTGACAGCCTCTTTCAGAAGGCGTAATCACGGTCAGGGAAATTGAATCATTTCGGACCGAAACATCTTTCAATACAAACTCAAGATACCCCGATAACAATTTGCTTTTGGCAACCAGTCTATCCATCCCGGCACGGTCAAATATTTCCAAGGAAGCTTTGTGCACCGCCATGCTCAACACCGGCGCATTACTCAATTGCCAACCGGCAGCCCCTTTTTCAGGAATGAATCCTTTTTGCATCTTAAAACGAACGTCTTCCCTATGTCCCCACCAGCCGGCAAATCGCGGTAAATCAGGATTTTCTCCATGTTTTTCATGCACAAACACACCTGAAACACCTCCCGGACCACTGTTCAGATATTTATAGGAGCACCATACTGCAAAGTCTACCTGCCAATCATGAAGATTTAACTTCAAATTTCCGGCAGCATGGGCCAGATCAAATCCGGCGATCGCACCAGCTGCATGAGCCGCCTTCGTAATCGCTTCGATATCAAATGCTTGTCCGGTATAATACTGCACTCCGCTGAACATCACCAGCGCCACCGAATCGCGATTATTTTCAATTACATCGAGAATATCCTCTGTCCGCAATGCATACTCTCCCGCTCTCGGGCTTACTTCTATGACCGCATCCTCGTAACGATAACCATGAAATTTCACCTGACTTTCCATGGCATATTGATCACTGGGAAAAGCCCCGGCCTCCATAATGATTTTATACCGATCTTTGGTTGGACGGTAAAAACTCACCATCATCAGATGCAAATTTACCGTTAGGTTGTTCATCACCACCACTTCAGATGGCAAAGCACCGACCACGTTGGCTGCGCTTTCTGAAAAGAATTTATGATAATGAAACCAGGGGTTTGTGCCTTGAAAATGTCCTTCCACACCAAATTTGGCCCAATCATTTAACTCTGTCTGCAAAGCTGCCATGGCTGATTTAGGTTGCAAACCCAAAGAATTTCCGGTCAGATAGATGACGTCATTTCCTTCATGCTGAGGAAAATAAAATTCTGACCTGAACGACCTGAGTTCATCTTGCAGATCGAGTTGCTGAGCAAAATTGCGCGTATTTTGAAATTGCATGCTGCAAAAGTAGGGGAATTGAAGAAGACAATAAAAATAGCTTGTAAAGTCTGATTCCTGTCCATCGTTAGCAACAAAATTCCATCAACCGGCTCACTTAATTTTATGTAGGCGAAGACTGGAAAAGTGTGATGAAAATCACCTAAATTGGCAGCATTATTTGGTCAAAAATGAAAAAATATTGTTTTTCTTATGACTTGTGTTTTTCATACCGACACTGATTTCCGCGCAAACCGCAGATCAACCCGTCATCCGCAGATTGCGCCCTTTGGACAATGGAAGTGTTGGGGTGCTCAAGGCTTTGTAACTCCCCCCGGTCACCGCCGAATACACCCGGCCGGCCAAACCCCTTACCCCTTCTGAAATCAGCGAACTCAATAGCCCGGCCACTGTGATGGTAGTCAGCACCTACAACTTCACCGTTACCTACCCCACCACCGGTAACTTCATGATCATCTTCCTTAAATTTGATGTAAACCGACTGGCATTCACCGGACAAATCGCCAACACCGGCGATGCCAAACTCAATTATATTTTAGATCGCATTGCCCAAAATCCGGGAGGATACATAACCCCAACAGCAACACTATCCACCATGAAATTTAACCCCGGTGCCACAGGGTCAGGGGCATTCATCACTCCCGAAGGTCATGTGGTCAGCAATGCCCACGTGGTAGAAGTGAGCAAAGCCACTTTTCAATCCATGGCGGCCGAACAAATTTTCGGTGGCATCATCGATAAGGAAGTATCCGCCCTCATCAATGAGTTTCAGGCCGAACCCGACGAAAAAGTGCTCAATCATTGCGCGGCCAGCATCTATGAGTATTATGTTCATTGTGGGCTGATGTTTGGGCAAAGCCCTGAAAATTATTATTCAACCAAGTCAGTCATTCATATTAATTGTATTAGCAGATGATTGGTAAAGTTTGATGGTTTCGCAGTAATTAGGTAAACATGCGGATAATTATTTCAATATATATATACATCATTGCTTAATCTGGTTCAATGCATTGGGACCGCAAACCACCAGACCTTTGTACTCACATTTAAAGATTAAAAGAAATGACAACATTAACACAAGTATCAGCAGTATCCACCTGGGCTCCGGATTTGAGCCACAGCGAAGTGACCTTTAAAGTAAAGCACATGATGATTTCTACCGTAAGCGGTAGATTCAATGCTTTCAATGCAGAAGTGAACAACTTCAATGGTAGCAACCTCAAAGATGCCAGCATCTATTTTTCAGCAGAAACAGCCAGTGTAAATACCGGCAATGATCAACGCGATGCACATCTGCGCTCCGCTGACTTTTTCGATTCCGAAAATTTCAACCACCTCACTTTTCAATCTGCTTCCATTGAAAAGAAAAATGACCATGCCTATGAAATCACCGGTGATTTGAACATTCGCGGTACCGTTAAAAGCACCCGTTTTCAAGTTGAATTCGGTGGCGTATTAAACGATCCATGGGGCAATGCCAAAGCCGGATTTACAATTGAAGGCAAAATCAACCGCACCGATTTCGGTCTAAACTGGAATGCCGCTTTGGAAGCAGGTGGATGGTTAGTGGCTGAGGAAGTGAAAATACTTGCAGAAGTACAATTGGTAAAACAAGCTTAGTCCTTCTGGACCTTATTAGTAAAGCCATTCCGGAAGGGGTGGCTTTTTTTTTGTTTTTTCTAAACAACTGATCATCAAGAAGGTTCTATATTGCAACTGTTTTGAATAATCTCTTACCCAAAGATGGTTTGGTCACTTATCTTCATCCAGGCATCGATATAGAAAATGCCATCCATTTTTATGAAACTCTTTTGCATTCGATTTCATGGAAACAGGATGAAATATTCCTCTACGGGAAACAGATCACAACCCGACGTGAAGTAGCCTGGTATGGAGATGGCCCTTTTGATTATCCCTATTCAAAAACATCCCGAACGGCTTTACCCTGGACACCCGAATTAATGGAAATCAAAAAACGGGTTGAAAATATTTGTGGTGAGATCTTCAACTGCTGCCTGCTCAACCTCTATCACGATGGAAGTGAAGGAATGGGATGGCACAGCGATGATGAAAAAGAAATGAAACCCGGGGGAATGATTGCCTCATTGAGTTTAGGGGCCGCCAGAAAATTTAAGTTTAAACATAAAAAAGATCCCTTGCAGAAAGAAATCTACCTCGAAAATGGCAGCTTGCTTTTAATGAGTGGAGAAACACAACAATTTTGGCGGCATCAGTTGCCGGTTTCAAAAAAAGTGAAAGAAGCCAGAATTAACCTGACGTTTCGGACATTTGTAGATTTGTAGATCCAGACGAAAGTCCGCTTCTACATACCTCCATAAATCTCCTCAAACACCTTATTCACCGCTCCTTTCATTGAGGCCGTCTGTTTGCGGCAAAGGGCAGAAATCTGGGCCAATTCATCCGGATTATCTTTTAGATACAAAACTTTAGTACTGAGTTCATCTGCGCTCTTTATTTCAAAAGCCAAACCATGCTGATGGAAATACATCGCCTCCTGAAATTTCTCCGTTTCAGGTCCAAACATCACGGGCACCCCATGCACCAAGGCTTCCAGTATGTTGTGTAATTTTCCTGAAAACCCACCGCCCACCAAGGCGATTTTTGCATACGGATAGCTATAGGCCAGTTTCCCAATTGAA
>JBIIVF010000184.1:0-4081 GCA_044339595.1 Bacteroidia bacterium | reverse complement strand
GAAGAAAAAGAATCGCAGACGGAAGTGGCACCAGTGTTACTGAAGTGAACAAACTGATCAAGCAATTTGAGGATATGCGGAAAATGATGAAGTCATTCACTAAAATGAAGGGAATGGGCAAGGGGCCATTAGGCTAAATAGGTCAATTGTCATCTAAGTGTAAAATATGCACCCGGCGACCAAAGTGAGGTGTTCAAATGAGCAATTCACTTCAAATTTTAATTTTAATGACAGCCATTTTGAAGAATGAGTGTAATGTGCTGATTTATTGTACATTGTGGCTTTTTTAGGTAAAAAAACAAGTTGTTGAAATTCATACAATTTCTTTATTTGATGGATTGATTTAATACCGTGGCTACGAAAAATATTTTTTTAGGTTGAAATTTTATCATAAGTGATTTACATTGCCATAAATTTACATCATTATGAAAGAAAATTTACAACCTAAATTTTACGCAATTCTTGTATTTCTGTTTGTTTTGATTTCAGGCAATTTGTGGGCACAGAAGAACATTGCGCCTGATGCAAAACTTGCCACGAATGTATTTTCAAACACCACTTTTCCACCTGAAGGCACCAACAACAAGATCATTAATTCCTGCGGTACTCAGGAGACATGGTTTAGTTGGGCACCCGGAGGAGTGAACCCTTATCTGGAGTGGGATTGGACTACCGTAAAAACGGTTAATAAAATGGTCATCTATCATGGTAGTACTACGGGTAGATTTTTAAATGGTGGCGTGATAGAAAGATGGACAGGGTCTGCTTGGGTTACCCATCACACCTTTAGCTCATTAACTGTTCAATGTGTGAACACCATTAACTTTACCGCATGTAGCGCTTCAAAAATTCGAATGACCACCTGGACACTCGCAAGCGTTGGTCAATACAGCAATCCAAACTTTAGGGAGATTGAATTGTATGAAGTTTCAGCCCCTTTAAATGCGGGCATTTCTGCGTTGCCTACACCAAATAATACATGTAATGGCACTCAAACCATCAGTACAACCCTTTCTAATAATGGATTAAATCGCATTGACTCCGCTACCATCAATTGGGAAATTAATGGCACTGTACAGACGCCTTTTGAATATAATAAATATCCTAATTTTAATATAGCAGATACGCTAGCCGCCGGACAAAACAAAACTGTGACACTGAACAGTTCTTTTACTCTGACGGATTATACAGATTACAATTTTAAAGTTTGGTCATCCATGCCAAATGGCAAGGCGGATACTGTTAATGCAGATGATACCCTGAGATTTCTGTTAAAATTCTTAGGATCTCCTAAAAATCCGGCCACTACGGATGTCAGACGATGTGGTGTTGGAGTGGTTGATTTAGTAGCAACCCCGGGTGATTCAAAAGACATCGTATTGTGGTGGAATAGACAGACGGGTGGCAAATCTATTGGAGAAGGCCATACGATCAAATCTCCCTTCTTGTATGCCAGCGATTCATTTTATGCAGAATCGGTTCGCGGCGGTCAGGTAAGTACCCATAAAAATGGATTTAACGGAGGTACTATAGTTACGGCTTCTACCAATACTTATAACGGAGCTATGTTTGACATGACTACCGGCGTATCTACTTTGTTGTTGGATAGTTTGTCTTTTAGATTATGGCAAAATAATCCAACCTCAACGTTTGAATTATACTATAGAGAAGGTGGATTTACCGGTTTTACGACTGACGCATCCGCTTGGATGAAATTGGCGAGCGGAGTTGGCAAAATCTATACGGCAACTGAGGGAAATATCCTAACGGTAGACAATTTGAAAATGATTTTGAAGCCGAATACGACGTATGCATTTTATTTCACTACAGAGCCGACTTCAGGAAATGATATTTTTCTGAACAATGGAAACACCGCTTATAATAATGGTGATATGACCTTACAAGGCGGTACTTGCCATTGGGGCTTGTTTGGAAGTATAGGAACCTATACTACCTGGAGCATCGACGTACGTGCGGGTTATCGCAAGACATGTCCATCAAGTGGTCGTACCAAACTCAATGTAGAAGTGGTGCCATTGGCCACCGGAGCTACCTTATTGGAAGGCAGTTATTTTAATGGTACGTATAGAACGGGAACGGTTGGTGTGCCGGATTATGCAGCAGAAGGAAGAACCATCAATTATGAATTGCGCCCACCGACTAAATTCAGTAACAGTGAATTCGGTAGCAAATGGTATATCAGTTCATTGCTGATGGGTACCATCAACGGAACTCCGATCCCAACTAGTGATACCACCATGGTAATGCCCGGCAGTACCAATGGGAAATTGGCTTTCACACCAAGTTGGGGATGGGCCGATAGTACCATAAAAATTACGGTGAATATATATGATGTATCTACCGGCTGCGACACGGTTCTGGTTCGTTATATATTTATCGCCCCAACACCTTTAGCTCGTTTCGAAGCGAAGAACGGATGTTTAGGTACACCGATTGAGTTTGTAAATACATCCTTGTTGAGCAGTGGTTTTATGACGTATCAGTGGGATTTTGGCGATGGCACAAGTTCAGACTTTGAAAGTCCGATTCACAATTACACCAAATTTGGAAAGTATAAAGTGAAATTAACCTGTAAGTCAAATCTGGGAATTTCAAAAGATACGATTGTAGAAATTGAGGTATTCGAAATACCGGATGTAAAATTTGATGTGACCAATCAGTGCGAAGGCGTAGCCATTAAATTTACCAGTAAGACCACCATTTCCAGTGGTAAATTATCATGGAACTGGACTTTTGGAGACGGACAGAGCAGCACGATTGAAAGTCCAACCCACCTGTACACGAATCCGGGAGGATATAAGGTAACCTTAACTGCAACGGCCAATGGATGCAGCAATAGCTTAACCAAGAATGCCACTCAGTTTGCCAAACCGAAAGCGAACTTCAACTACACCGGAGAATGTGCGTTTAAAGAAATGGTATTTAACAATACCTCTACCATTGCATTGGGAGAGAAAATCGGAACCATGTGGAACTTCGGTGATGGAGAAAGAGGAACGGTCATCAACAACAGACACACCTTTACCAGTGCAGGCGACAAATCAGTAAAACTGTATGCCATTTCTCAGTTTGGATGTATAGATTCTACGACCAAAAAGGTAACCGTAAAACCAACCCCAACAGCCAACTTTACGTACGACAAGGTTTGTGATGTAGATCCGGTAAAATTCACCAATACGACCAACGTACCAGGAGGCATAACAGCCATCTATAACTGGAGTTTTGGAGACGGCGGAAGCTCAACGGTGAAAGATCCGTCGTATAAGTATCAGACCTTAGGTCCGAAAGTGATCACCATGACCGCTACGGGTTCTAACGGATGTTTCACAGACATCGTGAAGCAGGTAGAAGTATTGGTACAACCGGTGGCTGATTTTACAGCCGACAATGGTTGTTCAGGTGACCCGATTCAGTTTGTAAACAAGTCGAAAGTATCGAATGGAGATATGGCTTTCAAATGGTTCTTCGGAGATGGCGACAGTTCATCATTGAATGCCCCGGTAAAAGTATATAACCCATCCGGAGCAGCCACATACACAGCGGTGTTGAATGTGTCGGTAGCCGGAGGATGTACCGATTTAATCACCCGTCAGATAGAAATCAGAGAAACCCCAACCTGCGGATTTACAGCGAAAATGGATCCCACAAATCGCGCAAAATGGACATTCACCCCGAACAATGCATCCTATGGAGCAGGTGCTTATACCTGGATTTTTGAAGGCAGTGGTTTGAGCACAGCTGTGAGCCCAACCCATACCTTTGATTATACCGACACCCGTTATAGAGTATTTTTAAACGTAAGAACACCTGATGGATGTGATTGTATTGACTCAACCAATACTATCACCACGTCCTTTGGTGTAGGTATAAACAACCTAAACGCAAGTGGATTGAAAATCTATCCAAATCCAAGTAACGGAAAAGTGACCGTAGAAATGGCAGATTTTATGCCATCAGAAACGGCTACTATCCGCGTAATGGATGCCACCGGACGTGAAGTATACCAAACTACCGGAAGTAACGGAATTATCAACCTCGAATTAACCGGTCTGGCAGATGG
>JBIIVF010000183.1:0-4129 GCA_044339595.1 Bacteroidia bacterium | reverse complement strand
CCCCTATACGGGATCACAAGCTTGCGCGTAATGCTCCAAATCCGAAGCGTAAGCGAAGGATTTGAGTGAGCAAGGAAAATAAAAAAGCGCATCACGCAGTGTGCAGGCTTGAAAATTTTGAACCTCCCTTTGTCAAGGATCATACAATGATCCTTCCCTCCGCTCGTATTCCTTTCAAATTATCATAAAATCCACTAAATCAAATGATTATTGTATTTTCGTTTTTTGAAGAGCACTAAATTATTGGGTTTATAGACAACTTGTAGGCTGAAGTCTATTGATATCCTTACTCGGCGTTGGCTTTAAGCCATTGAGGTTATGAATAATAAAGGTTTATTGTTCTAATTTGGCTTTCAATTCTTTCACAAACTCTACGGTCAACGGTTTGGAAATAAATTGCTTGATGGCACCATATTCTCCTGATCTGTCTAGATCTTGATCATTGATGGACGAAGTGAGCATGTAAACCGGCATGAGGAGATATTCTTCAACCATTTCTAAAAATTTCCATCCATTATACACCGGCATATTCAAATCAAGAAATATTACATCTATTTCATTTGAATGATTTCGAATATAATTCATGGCATCCAAAGGATCGGTGAACGAGATAATCTCCGCTCCCAAGCCGCATAACTCAAATAAGCGATTGTTCAGCGTAATTTGGATTACATCGTCATCAATGAATACTATTTTCTTTTGTGATTTCGTGCTGGATATATTTTAATGGTGAATCGAAAATAGCCTTTTATTGTTTGTGAGAACAAATTTTGATATTAAATTCTACTTCGACGTAATCTGAAAGTCATGACATCATACTTGCAGATCCTAAAAACGTTCGCAATTAACGTTTAATAACGATACGCGTACACCCATTTTCAGAATCTATTACCTGGGTGACGGCAGTATTTTACTGAGAATGTCAAGAACAACCTTTAAAGTGTTACCCCGGGAATCGAGCAATGGATTCATCTCCGTGATTTCAAGCACCATAGCCTCTTCCCTGTTCACTAGACATTGCAGCAATGCGATGGACTGCGTTGCGGTGATACCATCTTTCACCGGAGTGCCGGTTCCATCAGAAATTGTAGGATCTAGCACATCCACGTCAAATGAAATATATAAGGGAAATGAGTTTATTTCGGCAGTTGCTGAAGTGCAAATATGGGTGATGTTCTCGTTTTTGAATACTTCATGACTGAGATGCCTGATCCCTAATTCGTTCACCATATCCCACTCTTCCTCTTCTAGATCTCTTATACCTGCTAATAAGATTTCCTGTGGCTGCAAAGAACCTCGTTCATTTCTACAAAGATTTTTTATGTCTTCCCATTGTTGATGGGTTTCATGATCAATATCTCGCAATGCATCTTCCATATTGTCGTGACCCAACAAGGCTGCTAAAGGCATTCCATGCATGTTTCCGCTGGGCGAAGTATATGGACTATGTAAATCCCCGTGGGCATCTATCCAGGTTAATCTGCATTCTTTATTTTTAAGAAAATTCCTAAATCCACTTACCCCACCAATGGCGTTGCTGTGATCTCCGGACAATATGATCACAAAACTGCCTTTTTCGAGCTCCTTTTCTACTGTTGCACTCAAGACCCTGTTAAAATCATAAATGTGGCCAATATTTTTTGCCCATTCCGTTGTATTCGGATTGCTGTTCAACAATACATCATAGGAACTGATGGAAATCGTTTTAAGGGAACTCAGCAAATTGGATTGATTTCTATCGCAAATGCGAAGCGCTTTCGGACCAAGACTAGCACCCCGGGTACCTGCTCCAAGCTCTGACTCGGCTTCTATGATTACAATATTCTTGTTTCTGATTCCCAAAATATCCGAATTTTAAAGGCAAGGCTTCGCACTTTTACTGAGGATAGCGTTCCCTTGATATCGTTCAAATTTAAGTTTCTTTCTTTCAGTGACAAGTTCCAAAATTAGATTTCTCTATTTTAAAATACAAAAAACAAAAAGCGCTCATTGCATGTCATTCTGATTTTCAGCCTTATTAACGTGCGATATAAGCGCTGAAAATGAAGTCATTCGGGAATTCCGGATAGAGACCTTCTATCCTCGCATTCTTTGACGTTTAACCAGAAAAGGTATTAAAATTTGTTCTACCCCTTTATCCACATCTGCCTCTACAAAATCGATGTGATATTGAGCGCATCTGAATTTAAGCTCTTTATAGAATGCATCCATTTTGTCCTGATAATGTTCTTTTACCTCGTGGGGAAATAACTTCACTTTCTCTCCGGTTTCAATGTCTTCGAACATATAGGGTTTGTTGCCAAATTCGAACTCCAATTCTGACGAAGCCTGCACCGTATGGAACAAAATGACTTCGTGCTTATTATATTTCAAGTGCTGCAATGCAGCGAACAAAGGCTCATAATGTTCCGTATTTTCAAACATGTCGCTAAAAATGATAATCATCGAACGACGGTGAGTTTTTTCGGCCATTTCATGCAACACATTCACAACTTCTGATTTCGATTTTCCAACGGTTGTTTTGCGCAATTCATCCAACTTTGAAAGCAACAACCTGCTGTGTGACGGCGTACTTCGAATGTCACTCTGAAACCTGACCTGTTCATCAAATACAGTAAGCCCCACAGCGTCTCTTTGTTTTCTCAGCAAATTCATGATGGCTGCAGCAGCAACGATGGCAAATTCGATTTTTTTCAACCCCGTCTCAGGATAGTACATTGAAGGGCTGCAATCCAGTAAAATGTGGCATCTTAAATTGGTTTCTTCTTCATACTTCTTTACAAATAGTTTATCGGTTCTGCCGAAAAGTTTCCAATCTATATGACGGGTGGCCTCTCCAACATTGTACTGCCTGTGTTCAGCAAATTCGACTGAAAATCCATGAAAAGGACTCTTGTGAAGCCCTGTAATAAACCCTTCAACCACTTGATTGGCTAAAAGTTCCAGATTCCCGGTATTTAGGTGCTCTTGCTCTATGATCATCACTTGCAAAGTTAACGTTTCAGGTTTTTAATTTCTTGTTTAACAAGATAATAAAAAAAGCCCCTACACAAGATGCAGAGGCTTTTTTCAAAATTGAATTCAATTAGCTCATATGTGGTTCAAGCTTGCTCAATATCGAGGCTTTTGGCACCGCTCCAACAATTTTGTCCACAAGCTCTCCATTTTTAAAAATCATTAAAGTCGGGATGCTTCTGATTCCGTATTTCGATGGGATGTCCATGTTCTCATCGACATTCATCTTACCCACGGAAACTTTACCGTCAAAGTCTCTTGCGATCTCATCTACGATGGGACCAACCATGCGACATGGGCCGCACCATTCTGCCCAAAAATCTACCAATACCGGTTTGTCTGACTTCAGCACTTCGCTATCAAAGTTGCTGTCTGTGAATTGTTTTGCCATTTTATATTTGTTGAAAGTTATTAAATTCGGAAATAATTGAGGCAAAATTACTCAAAGAAACCGTGAAAGTGAGCAATACAATCATATCATTTATCAATACCCTTATTGCAAAAGAATATATATGGGTATTCCTATCTTTGGTGAGTTTGTTTTCTTGTCAAAATCCGACTGAAACCAAAAAGCCCGGATCAGTATCTTCAAATGATATCCCGGCAGAACCGGTCGATACATCCAATTACTTAGGGATCCAACTTTCCGGCAAAGACATCATTCATGGCGAAATTAAAAGGAATGAATTATTGGCGAACATCCTACAACCCTATGGTGTCGATGGAAGCGTTCTATCTTTGCTCACAGCAGCTCACAAAGATGTTTTTGATATTCGAAAAATCAGAAGCGGAAATCGCTACAGTGTCATATATAGCCCTTCAGACAGCCTCAATAAAGCCAGTCATTTCATATACAATCACTCACCTTCACAATATCTGGTCTTGGTTTTTGGTGACAGCAATTATATGTATATGTATCAATTGCCTGTGGATACCATTGAAAGAGTGATTTCCGCCAAAATCTCCGGTTCTTTGATTCAAACACTTCTGGATAAAGGAGTTCCGGGAGAATTGGGTTTCAGACTATCAGAGATTCTGGCATGGCAAATAGACTTCTTTAAAATCAGAAAAGACGATGTGGTCAAAGTAATCTATGATGAATACCATGTAAATG
>JBIIVF010000182.1:0-4132 GCA_044339595.1 Bacteroidia bacterium | reverse complement strand
CCATCTATTTATACCAACCCAATCTGCTATTATTTCTGCCCATCTATCTCTACTGCATAATGAGTAAAATTCCAGTGATAGTAGAGAAAACAGAAAATGAATTGTCAAAATATCCCGTTAATTGGAAAGAAAAATTAAGTCTACTATTCGAGCAAATTAACCAATTATTATTGCCCAAAGTCGCGAATCATTTAGTAGTAATTTCCAATAAATTAAAATCCCATTTCGCCGCATCTTTTGGAGAGAATCGAATCACCATTATCCCAATTGTAGTAGATACAAAACGCTTTGCTCACATCAAAATGAACGGACATGTACACCACCGTATAGGATATCTCGGCTCTTTTGGTGAAAAAGATGGTGTTGAAGGCATCATAAATGCATTTTCTAAAGCCAAAGACACCCAAGGTAGATTGAAATTGCGATTAATAGGCTTTAACCCGAAAGCATCTTATTTTGAGAGGGTATTAAAACATGCGGGATTAAACGGTGAAGTAGAGAAGACCGGGCAGGTAACTTATGATCAAATCCCTGATCTATTAGCAGAATGCGACTTGTTGGTAGTCAATCGAACCAATCAGCCGTATTCACATTTCGGGTTCCCCACCAAACTGGCAGAGTATTTGGCAACAGGCATCCCAACCGTGGCCACCAAAGTGGGCGACATAGAGGATTATCTGGTAGACAAACAGGACGTTATTTTGATAGATCCTGACAATTCAGATGCCTTACAAGAAGTGATAAAAAGCAGGTATACATCTACCTTGGATTATCATACAATAGGAGATAATGGCAGAAAGGCAGCCCACAAACATTTTTCAAACAAACCCCACGCACAAACCTTAATTGATTTGATCAACAAGCTAAAGTTAGAAGTCGGAACACAGCCCTAACAGTCAATTAAGAATTACGAAAGACGAATTAAACCCTAGCCCTCTTTTACCTCAAAACAAAACTGCTTGTGATCATCCAACCTCAGCAATAAATCTTCTTCCTTGTTCACTTTTCCGGCCAGTATATCTTTGCTGAGCTGATTCAGGATTTCCTTCTGAATAACCCGCTTCAAAGGCCTTGCGCCAAATTGCGGATCATATCCCAACTCTCCTAACCATTCCAATGCTTCTTCGGTGGCGCTCAGGCTGATGCCCATGTCTTTCAACATTTTCTGTATGCCTGCGAACTGCAGTTTCACGATATCGCCAATTTCATCCCTCGAAAGCGGGGTGAACATAATCACCTCATCGATGCGGTTTAAAAACTCCGGTCGAATGCTCTTCTTCAACAAATCGAATACCTCCACCTTCGTTCTGGCAATCAATTCCATGCGGTTGTCATCGTTGAGATCCTCAAAACGTTCCTGTATCAAATGAGATCCGATATTGGAGGTCATTATCACAATGGTATTTTTGAAATTGGCGGTCCGGCCTTTGTTGTCGGTCAACCTTCCATCATCCAATACCTGCAACAGGATATTGAATACATCCGGATGGGCTTTTTCAATTTCATCGAGCAGAATCACGCTGTAAGGCCTGCGTCGAACGGCTTCTGTAAGCTGACCTCCTTCATCATATCCTACATATCCCGGAGGAGCGCCAATCAATCGAGATACCGTATGTTTTTCCTGGTATTCACTCATATCGATGCGCACCATGGCATTTTCCTGATCAAACAGAAATTCTGCGAGGGCTTTGGCCAATTCGGTTTTTCCGACCCCAGTAGTGCCTAAAAATATGAATGAACCGATGGGCTTCTTCGGATCTGATAATCCTGCACGACTTCTTCTAATTGCATCAGAGATGGCTGCGATGGCTTCTTCCTGACCAACCACCCTTTTGTGCAGCTCTTCTTCCAAATGCAATAGCTTTTCTCTTTCACTTTGCAACATGCTTTGCACAGGCACACCCGTCCAACGGCTTACTACATCGGCAATATCCTCGCTTCTCACTTCTTCCTTCACCAACGACTCCCCTTTTTGCTTTTCTTGTAATTCAACTTGGAGTCCATTCAGTTTTTCTTCTGAGGCTTTCATCCGACCATAGCGAATTTCTGCCACCTTTCCGTAATCGCCTGCCCTTTCTGCTTGTTCTGCTTCAAATCTGAGGTTATCGATTTCCATTTTTGTTGCCTGAATCGCTTCAACAACCTGTTTCTCTTCCTGCCATCTTGCTTTCAGTGTATTCCGATCTTCATTCAGGTTTGAAATCTGTTCGTTGAGTTGTTCTAGTTTCTTGTCATCTTTTTCCCTTTTGATGGCTTCGCGTTCAATCTCGAGTTGCATGATGCGCCTTTGCAATTCATCCAGTTCTTCGGGCAGCGAATCTATTTCGAGCCTCAATTTGGCTGCCGCTTCATCGATCAGGTCGATGGCCTTATCCGGCAAAAAACGATCTGTGATATAGCGTTGTGAAAGTTCAACGGCGGCAATGATGGCCTCATCCTTGATGCGCACCTTGTGATGCACTTCATAGCGTTCTTTGAGCCCGCGGAGGATTGAAATGGCATCCTGCGTATCCGGTTCATCCACAAACACCGATTGAAAACGGCGTTCGAGGGCTTTGTCTTTTTCGATGTATTTCTGGTATTCTGCCAACGTGGTGGCTCCGATAGCCCTCAGTTCTCCTCTGGCCAGGGCGGGTTTCAAAATATTGGCGGCATCCATGGCTCCTTCACCGCTTGCTCCTGCCCCAACCAGGGTATGGATTTCATCAATAAACAAGACGATTTCACCTGCTGCATTAATGACTTCCTTAACAACCGATTTGAGACGTTCTTCGAATTCACCCTTGTATTTGGCTCCGGCCACAAGGCTGCCCATGTCAAGCGAAAATACCTGCTTTGATTTGAGGTTTTCGGGCACATCCCCATTCACAATGCGGTGGGCCAACCCTTCCGCGATGGCGGTCTTTCCAACCCCGGGCTCACCGATGAGGATCGGATTATTTTTGGTTCTGCGGGATAGAATCTGCAATACCCGACGAATTTCCTCATCACGACCGATAACCGGATCGAGTTTACCCTGTCTTGCCAAGTCATTCAGGTTTTTCGCGTATTTATTGAGTGCATTGTATTGTTGCTCCGCACTTTGAGAAGTTGCTTTGCCGCCGCTGCGCAGTTCTTCAAAAGCTTTGATTAAAATTTTTGGTTGTGCGCCGGCATCTTTGAGCAATTGTCCCGTTTGATCGTTTGATTCCGTCAATGCCAGAAGCATGTGTTCTACCGTCACAAATTCATCGCCGAACTGTTTGAGATAGGTTTGGGATTTCATCAACACCGAATTGGCCTGATTAGACAGGAAAGCCGTTTGATCAGCAGTACCGCTTTGTTTGGGATAAGAATTCAACACGGCATCTAATGCCTGATTGATTCTTTCCATATTTACATTGCTCTTTTTAAGGGCGAATGACAACACATTTTCATCGGTGATGAGCAAGCCTTTTAGCAAGTGGCCTGTTTCAATAGAAGGATTAGAGGCAGTCGAGGCAAGTTCTTGTGCCTTTTGTATCGCCTCCTGTGATTTGATGGTAAATTGATTGAGATTCATAATGCAATTTTGATCAATTCAGTCAAAGATGATTCCAAGTGCATTAGACTGATATTTTGGCAGCAATTCATTGAAAATCAGGCCCGATTCAGGCCAAATTGTCTGTTTTATTTGGACATTTAATCGGAAAAGGCGGCAATTTGTCGGAGGGATGTGGAATCGTGAATAGCGCTTTGGCTATTAACATATCAACCTTGAGCTTAGCGGTTTGCTTTTTGGCTGGTGTCACCCGTGCGGAGTTTAAATATTCGTGTTGATGTACGTGCTATAATCATTCCGCTACTCTGGAGCTGGATTCGGTGCATGATTTCAAGTTTGAGATTTCTATCCTGATTCCAAATTCATCGATTCAAATTAGTACGAAAAAAGACACATTTTCCGGTAAATCATCGGGGTCCCCATCATGATACATTTACAAGTTCATTGTATCAACAACTGGAGACCCCGATGGAGGTAATACATTAGCTCTGCAGGAGCGAAATATCATAGCCAAGCGACACCGGTTTGCAACAAATCATCCAGGTCCAGTCATGATTCAATGACAAGATTATTGTTTCAGCAACGAGAGACCCCAATGGGGGTAATATATTA
>JBIIVF010000004.1:0-47335 GCA_044339595.1 Bacteroidia bacterium | reverse complement strand
CCAAGTTTTTGTTTACATCCGTTTGGTATGTTGATGGGTGAAAGGACGTTTTCGAGTGAGAAATATCGGTGGGGGTTCAATGGAAAAGAGAAAGATGATGAGGTGAGTGGAGCAGGAAATCAATATGATTATGGGTTTAGAATATACAACCCTAGAATAGGGAAGTTTTTGAGTGTTGACCCAAAAGCGCACTCATTCCCAATGTTGTCATCGTATCCATATGCAGGAAATAAACCCATAGTAGCCATAGATTTAGATGGGCTTGAAGATGTGTGGGTACATCAATTAGAAATGGGCGATGGAACCAGAATAACCATGATGTATAACAGAGATGACCATAATTTCGAAGAAGTGGTAAATTCATTCTGTTCATCCATGGGTCTTGATCGCTCTAAAATACCCAGCACCGGCTTGGTTCATACTTTTGCCATTCAAGATGAGTTTCAAGGGCCGTTATCACAAATTAGATATGATTATACCCCAACTGCTGTTATTCAGCCTGATAATTCCATTGTAAACACGATAAAAAGATTTGGAAGTGACCTGGACGATTATCATAATAAGATATATGGACAAGAGGGATTTGTAAAATTTACGGATGATGCTGAAAAAACATTAAAAGATGGAGGAACCTGGGTAAAGGCCGGAAGTTTAGTGGCTACCGTTTTATATGGACCCGCTGTTGGGAGTGCCGTATATAGGGTTGGGAATGCGTTGGATAATACATCAGAACTTATTGGAGCTGCAAAAGCATTTGATAAAGGTGATTATACTGGGATGGCTATTAAAGCTAGTGCATTGATCGTGGGAGAATTTAAAGACAAAAGGCTAAAGAAAATTGCAATTCAAAAAGGATTGAAGGAAGAAGAGAAGTTGGGGACAGACATCATGGGGGATATAATAATTGATGGATTGAAAGACTCAGCTGAAAAGTTTACCGATAAAAAGGAGGATTAAATGTATTTAATCATAGGGTTGCTATTGTTGGGCTTTGATGTGTTTTATATAAGGTATCTTGTCAAAGATCCAATTCCATTTGATGAAGATTTAACTGGGGCAAATCTTGAGGGCTGGACTGGCGCGATCATAATCCTAATGATGGGGATAGGATTGATTTATCGTTTTTTTGTGCAATAGATGATTCATCGCCGGGAACAATAATGGCGAGACCGTTCAGTTTAAGCACTTCCAATGGGGGTCATTTTCCTCCGACGAAAGGAGGGCAATTTGCAGCAATTTTAGGGGGGCAATTTCCTCCGCCGGAAGAGGGGCAATTTCAGCGTTTTTTCCAGCATGACCACACAAAAAGGTCATTATGATTATATTTTTGCCAATAATTGGCATAATGACTAATTTTGTAATAAACTGAATATAGATGACAGTAGGCAAAATAATAAAGCAAGTCCGCAAAGAAAAGGGGCTGCAACAAAAGGCAGTGGCCTTTGAGATTGGCATAGACCAAAGCAACTACAACAAAATAGAAAACGGAAAGCGTGAACCTTCTGTAGAAGTATTGCAGAAGCTTTCCATTATTTTCGGGGGCACTGTAGATGATCTATTGAACCCGAAACACAACCAACCAAGCCCGGTTACAGTAGTAGATAAAACCGTAACCGAAAAAATACGGCTGATTGAACAGCTTGAGGATGAAGACAAGAACATGATTTACAAAATGCTTGATACCATGTTGACCAAAAAGAAGTTTCAGGATTTCTTTCAACAGAACATCGCCACCCAATAATTTCGGATATGAAACTACAGGTAATACAAGACAGCAAAGGCAAAGCCACCGGCGTTTACATCCCCATCAGCCAATGGAAGGAGCTTAAGAAACAGTACAAGGACCTGGAAGCGCTGGAATATGAAGAACCTACCAAAGTTCAGATTTTACAGGAACTCAAAGAAGTAGTAAACGAACTTAAACTGGTGGAGCAAGGTGAATTGAAAGCTCGGCCTGCAAAAGAGCTTCTGGATGAGTTATAGCATTTTTTCTATACCGATTTTTGACCGGCAGGCAAAGCGACTGGCAAAAAAATACCCTTCACTTAAAAAAGACCTGGCCGGGCTTATCGAAAAACTCACCGATGCACCTGAACAGGGAAAGGCTCTTGGCAACAACTTTTATAAAATCCGTTTGGCCATTGCATCAAAAGGAAAAGGAAAATCAGGGGGCGCTAGGGTCATTACATACGTAAAAGTAGTCCACAATAAAGTTTATCTCACTACAATATTCGATAAGTCTGAAAAAAGCACCCTCACCGATAAAGAACTCGAACAGATATTTAATCAAATTCCATAAAAAAGGCCCGATTACAGGACTTGCTTATCGAATCTGAATCATCAACGTCCCTGCTTAACAAAAGTCGCTTTTGATGATGATGGGGAATGCGCAGGAGACGTTGATAGGGAATAAAAGATCCAATTCCTTTTGAAGAAGACTTAGGTGGGGCAAATCTTGAGAGCTGGACTGCGGCATTGGGTATTTTAACCGCAAGTATCTTTCTTTTTTTGAAGCATTTTAATTCTTAATGATTTAGGTGAACTTTGTCCATTATCTAGTCTTTATACCATTCCAAAAGACAGAACATTCTAAGACTGGTATTGACTTAATAAAACTGCGTGGTATGTCATTCCCCATCAACGTCACCTGTGAACCCAAAATGCCATTTAATATGAGTTATCGGTTATTTCAACGCACTCCATTTCAATTTAGATTCAGAAAAATTGTATATCTTTGAGTCTTGCATAATGATATTAAAAATGATTTACAAAATCTCTTTTCAGGAAAGGGCGAAGTTAGGTTTGGAGCAACTGTCCAAACAATCACCAACTACCTTGAGAAAAGCTCGTCTACAAGCACAGAAATTAAAGACGCTAAGCTTGTCAAAAAACAAGAAGCAGAGAGATTAGAAATCTTTATCTCCGAAAATGACCTTTGGAAAAAAGTTGACTTTGACAGATATGTCAGCGAAGGTGCTGAACAAAAGGTATATCTGCTCGATTCAATACATGTTCTGAAACTAAACGATGCCATTTATTATTCTAGTTGGAGAGATTATTTCCGAAATCTTTTGATGCATAATTATTTCTTTCCCGATACAGCCTATGAACTGGTCGGATTTACTAAACAAGATAACATTCTTTATGCAATCGTGGAACAAGCATTTGTCACATTCACTGACCCAACGGACCTTGAGCAAGTTAAATCTTTTCTTTTGCACAACGGCTTCAAAAACACTCGAAACAATGATTATAAAAATGAAGATTTAGGGATTATCCTTGAAGATTTGCACGATGAAAATGTGCTCACAAGAAATGGTATCCTGTACTTTATTGATACTGTTTTCTACCTGACTGACAAATTCAATTGAGTTAGAAACAACCGGAAACAAAGGGCAGTTAAGCTATTAGGCGCTAGGCGTTAGCTTCTAGGTACCAGGTACTAGGTACTAGGGGAAAGTGTTGAGAGTCTAAGGTTGAGAGTCTGTTTAGCTAAACGCTCAACGCTAGACACTCAACTTTTATCAATCTTGTGAATCATTTAATCTTGTGAATCGCGGTTCACACAAATGAAGACGTTGATGGAGATTGCAAACCCATTATATTTTTGTCTGTTCTCATTTCGTTTCAGAATTGCCCGACAATTCCTATTTTACACCCATGAAAATCAAATTCGTATTTCCGGTGGGTGTGTTGCTTTTACTTGCAGGTTTTGGAATGGCATTGCTCTTTCAATCGAACAGCGAAACGGAAGTTGTGAAAAATCGTGCTGAGCTGATGCGGCATTACAAGGTTTTTCCGGTACCCTTACCCGCTGAAATGGAGCTGGCCGGTGAAAAGGTGCCCTTAAATGACCCGGAAGTAAGAGAAAGACTCGATCGCGAATTGCTGATCAATACCTATTGGCAAAGCAATACCTTGCTGATGATCAAGCGCACCAAACGGGCCTTTGAGGTGATGGAACCCATTTTGGCTGCGTATAAGGTGCCCGATGATTTTAAATATCTAGCGGTGATCGAAAGTAGCCTGACCAATGCTGTTTCGGGCTCAGGGGCTGCAGGATACTGGCAATTTTTGAAAGCTACAGGACAATCTTACGGACTGGAAGTAAACGATGATGTGGATGAACGCTATCATCTTGAAAAATCGACGGTAGCTGCTTGTAAATACCTGCTGCATGCTAAAGACGTATTGGGTTCCTGGGCCATGGCAGCGGCGGCCTATAACCGCGGCATACAAGGGGTGATGAATGCCCGGAACAGTCAGGAACAAACGGATTATTACCAATTGTGGTTGAATTCAGAAACCTCGAGGTATAATTTTAGGATTATTGCCATGAAACTGATCATCGAAAATCCGCATCACTATGGCTTTCATGTGAAACCGCACGATTTCTATAAAACCATTGAAACCTACAAAGTAAAGGTTGACAGCACCATCACAAGCCTCCCCCGTTGGGCAAAAGACCGACACAGCAACTATAAGATGCTCAAAGAATTAAATCCCTGGTTGATGGGATACGAACTAAAAATGGAGAAAGGCAAAACCTACGAATTGCTCGTTCCTAGCCTGCAAACACAAGGTTCTGAATCAGAGCATTAACCTAAGGAGGTTACAGTTCGTCTTCGTTGAAGAAATAGTCGTCGGTAGTGGGATAATCAGACCATACCTCTTCGATGGATTCAAAGGGTTCACCATCATCTTCGAGTTCCTGCAGATTTTCTACCACTTCGAGCGGAGCGCCACTTCTGATGGCATAATCAATCAATTCATCTTTGCTCGCAGGCCACGGAGCATCATCTAAATAAGAAGCAAGTTCTAGTGTCCAATACATATTTAATCTGATTAAGTGCTATTCTAAATTTCCGCGAATATATTTTTTTTAGACAATTATCCTATCAACCATCGGATGTATACAACGCAATCAAAGACCAAAATCGGTGCATCTGACCCATGGTATTTTTTTATACACCTAATTATCTGTACTTTACAATTCTATGCGTGATGAACATTTTTTTGTAAGGATATGGAGAAACTTGGCATCATTTCAACTTTCAACCCAAATCAGCGCCTTTTTTTATCAAAGACAACCCTGAATTTTGAACTCACATTTGTGAAAAATCACGAAATTCGCGGCAGTTTAAACACGCACATCATGGGAAGAGCATTTGAATTCAGAAAAGCGAGAAAAATGAAACGCTGGGGCAAAATGGCCGTAACCTTTACCCGCATCGGGAAAGAAATTGCCATGGCCGTAAAACAGGGTGGCCCGGATCCTGAAAACAATCCCAGACTCAGGGTGGCAGTGCAAAACGCCAAGGCAGAAAATATGCCCAAAGACCGCGTAGAAGCGGCCATACAACGCGCTTCGAACAAAGATTCTAAAGACTACCAGGAAGTGGTGTATGAAGGCAAAGGTCCTTACAATGTGAGCATCATCATCGAAACTGCGACCGACAACCCTACCCGAACGGTGGCCAATATTCGGGTTCCCTTTAATCGCAACAACGGCGAACTGATCAAAACCGGTTCACTCGATTATATTTTTGATCGCAAATGCATCTTCAAAATAGACCCGGCAGGTCAAAATCTTGAAGATCTGGAACTGCAATTGATTGATTACGGGCTCGAAGAAATTGAACAGGTGGAAGACGAAACACTCGTTTACACGGCCTTCACCGATTTTGGCAACATGCAAAAAGGACTCGAAGAACAAGGAATCACCATCATTTCAGTAGATAAGGAGCGCATTCCCAATATGTTTGTAGAACTGACACCGGAACAATTGGAAGAAGTAAACAAACTGATCGATCGTTTAGAAGAAGATGAAGACGTACAAAACGTTTTTCATAACATCAAATCATAAATTTATCTCATCTACATGTTTGATTTTCAGGAAGCCGGCATAGAAAGCCTTTCTATTCATCACATCGGCAACAAGGTGAACGGAGGCAACCTGAAACTTTCAAAACAGCCTTCCCCGGTTCAGGACGGGCAGTTGCAGCATTGGTTGCTACAATTTGCGTTGCCCCCCTTGGCCCAGCCCGGCATGTATCAATTCTTTTCTGCTACCGGCGATGTTGGGTTGAATCCGGTGTATCAACTGATTTCCGAGTTCTTTCAGGGTGGAAGCAGTGCGCATATCCTGTCGGTAAAATTGGCTCAGTTGCTGTTTGAAAACACCGCACATCCGCAGATCAAAGAAGGCGATTTTATGGTGATGCACCTGTCGAATCTGCATTTCGAAGATCAATCGACGGATGCCATCGGGTTATTTAAAGTGGAACACAAAGACTACTTTTTGCAGTTCGATGAAAGAATGGATGGATTTGATATTGCCTATCAGGAAGGCATTGAAATGGACAAGCTCGACAAAGGTTGTCTGATTATGAATATGGATGCCGCAGATGGCTTCAAAGTTTTTGTAACCGATCGATCGAACAAAGGCAGCGAAGCCCAATATTGGAAAGATCAGTTTTTGATGATTCAACCTTGTCATGATGGATTTCATCAAACACGCGACTTTCTGCAAATGACCCGCAAATTTGTGACCGATCGGGTGCCGGAAGTTTTTGAAGCCGACAAAACCGTCCAAATCGACATGCTCAACCGTTCGATGGAATACTTCAAAAACAACGAGTCGTTTGAATTAGAAAATTTCCAAAACGAAGTATTTCAGCAACCTGATTTGATAGAAAGTTTCAAAGCCTTTGATAAAGATTACCGCGAAACCCACGACGTTTATCTGGATGAGAAATTCGACATTTCGGATGAAGCCGTAAAAAAGCAATCGAGGGTATTCAAAAGCGTCTTAAAACTCGATAAGAATTTCCATGTTTATATCCACGGCAACCGAAACATGATCGAAAAAGGCGTGGATGGCGATGGCAGGAAGTTTTATAAGATTTATTATGAGCAGGAGGGATGATTTTGTTGGACTAGGTACTACGGACTAGGGGCTAGGGGAAATTTCGATGACATGGTCATGAATGATGTAGCGATGCAGTGATTTTGAGGCGTTGAAGTGATTGAATGATGCATGGAGTAAATTAACGACGATTCGATTAGAAGATGAAATCAAGAAGTTATGTATAATTCCCCTCCGCGTAATCCATTAATCCGTTTAATCTGAGATTCAGACTTTTTGCCTTGTAACGATGTAATGATTTTGAGGTAAATGGGCTAGGCGCTAGGTACAAGGTGAAAATTATGAATTATGAATGACTGAATAGGGCAGATGAATTAAAAAAATCTTGCTAATCCTTTCATCTTAAAAAAATCTTGGTTCAGACAATAGGAGGTATAAGCTATTAGGCACAAGGTAGTAGTTTGATTTTGTACAGCCTCAGGTGAGCAACGAACAACGATTAGCGAATAACGAAAAATCTTCCTAATCCTTTCATCTTAAAAAAATCTTGGTTCAGACAATGGGATTTGCTTCTCGATAAGCCCCTACCACTTTGCCATGCGTCGCTACTCGAAGGGGCAACGTTTTGGAATCATAGTCATCCTTCAATCGTTTCATCGCTTCATCATTACATCGCTTCATCATTACATCGTTAAATCGCTTCATCGTTTCATCTTTTCCCCTGCCTTCGGAGCGGTACTACGCTGTGCAAAAAGTTAAAAAATCACAACATATCATTGACATTTCAGTCCAAATCTTCAACCTAAACGCAATCTGTGGGGTGGGGCAGCGCACTAAAGCGTGAAAGCCCGGAGATGCATTAGACAAAAAAACCCCAACGATGTTGGGGCTTTCTCTGCTTTAGTGTGGTGCGGGAGGGAATCGAACCCCCGACACAAGGATTTTCAGTCCTTTGCTCTACCGACTGAGCTACCGCACCTGATTTTCAAGACTTTCCGTTCTCTCGGTTCAAAAACGGAGTGCAAAAATACCTCAAATTTTTCATTTTCAAAAAAAATGATGCATTCTTTGACGTTTCTTCTTTTCTGTTGATAAAACTAACACATCACGCAACAAACCTTCCTTCATTTTTGACTGTTTTTGATTAGGTTTGAACCTTACGAATCCCATTTCGCTTATGTCCTTCGTACCACAAATCATTTTTCTACTCGCCTTTGGTATCGCGGTATACTTCTTTGCCAGAAATACGGGCCGCATCCGTCGAAATATCTTCCTTGGAAAAGACCTTGATCTCACCGATCGAAAATCGGAAAGATGGAAAACCATGTTCCGAGTGGCCTTCGGACAAAGTAAAATGACCACCAAACCCATCCCGGCTTTTCTGCACCTGATTGTGTATGTGGGTTTTATCCTCATCAACATCGAAGTGCTCGAAATTATCATCGATGGACTCGCCGGCACGCACCGGTTCTTCATGCCTTACCTTGGAACACTCTATACCATCACCATCGGATTTTTTGAAATCCTCGCAGTCCTGGTTTTAATAGCTTGTGTATTTTTTCTCACCCGCCGTTATGTGCAAAGAATTCCACGACTCAATGCGCCCGAAATCAACGGATGGCCCAGAAAAGATGCCACCGTGATTCTGATCATCGAAATTGTGCTCATGTCTGCCCTGTTGGTGATGAATGCCACCGATCGACCCCTTCAAGAATCCGCCTCCATGCCGATTAGTTCGCTGTTTGCCGGTATATTCTCCGGATTTTCAGATACCTCTCTGCATACCATAGAAAGAGTGGCCTGGTGGGGACATATCATCGGCATATTCCTGTTTTTAAATTATCTGCCCTTCAGCAAGCATTTCCATATCATCATGGCATTCCCGAATACCTGGTATTCACGACTGAACCCACCGGGATATTTCGCATCCAATGAAGCCGTGACCACCGAAGTGAAGCTGATGCTCGACCCATCCGCGCAACCACCTGATGGATACGTCCCTCCTTCGAGTTTTGGTGTGAAGGATGTTCAAGACCTCACCTGGAAAAACCTCATGGATGCCTACACCTGCACCGAATGCGGGCGATGCTCCTCTGCCTGTCCGGCCAATATTACCGGTAAAAAATTATCCCCCCGAAAAATCATGATGGACACCCGCGACCGTCTCGAAGAAATCGGACATCGCCTTGACCTCAAAC
This sequence comes from Bacteroidia bacterium, assembly GCA_044339595.1. GTDB lineage: Bacteria > Bacteroidota > Bacteroidia > NS11-12g > UBA9320 > CAZTGZ01. The sequence goes on along the minus strand of JBIIVF010000004.1, from coordinate 38,269 downwards.
AAGAAGCAAACGACGGCAAAAGCCTGCACGATTATATTACTGCCGAAGAATTATGGGCCTGCACCACTTGCAACGCCTGCGTAGAGGCTTGTCCGGTGAACATTAGTCCGGTTGAAATCATCATGGGCATGCGTCAATACCTGGTGATGGAAAAATCAGAAGCTCCTTCTGAATTAAACGGCATGTTTACCAATCTGGAAAACAACGGCGCCCCATGGCAATTCTCCCCATCAGATCGCGCTAACTGGATCAACGAACAAGCATGAAGGAGCTAAAAACGATCATAGAAAACGGAAAAGCCCTGAGTCCGGTCTTGCCTTCTGAAATCAAAAATTATTTGATAGACATTGATGGCACCATATGCGACGACGTGCCCAACGAAGAGCCGGAAAGAATGGTCACCGCTGTTCCATACCCCGACGCCCTCGAATTTTGCAATAAATGGTACGATGAAGGACCTGTGATTACTTTTTTTACCTCTCGCACCGAGAATCTTCGCGAGATCACAGAAACATGGCTCCAACAAAATGGCTTCAAATATCATTATGTGCTCATGAACAAGCCCAGAGGAGGCAATTATCACTGGATTGACAACCATTTGGTGAAAGCCACCCGATACAACGGCAAATTTACCGACCTCATACGCACACAGGCTGAAATCGAAGTCTTCAACGATCAATAAATGTTCTTACTATCCATCATATTGCTATTTTTGAGTGGTGCCCTGGCGGCTGCTTCGCTAATTACCCGGCGTTTTCCGCAGTTTCAGGATACCATTATTCGCATGGGTCGTTTCAAAGTACTGCTGGGTTTTGTGCTTCTGTTACTGGCCATCGGCGGAACGTTTGATTTGCTTTTCGGACATCATCTTGGTTGGTTTGTATATGTACTGGAATTACTGATGATGTATGCCTTGGGCCTAATTCAAGGAATTGGAATTTTAAAACAGTTGATACAAAATATACGTTTTATAGAGAAGATTGAAGACTGGAGAAGCCGCATTCTTCCTTATGAAGAGATGTTGGGATTGACAGCCATGGTGCTGTCTGTATTCAGTTTATTGAGCTATATTTTTTGAAAAGAGAAAGAGAAAAAGTATGAATCAAAGTGAATTCAAAGTAAATACGATGGCCGACATGGTGGCCATGGGTCAAACCCCGGAAGTATTGTTCTGGGTGGGATGTGCCGGAAGTTTTGATGAAAGGGCACAGAAAATCACCCGTGCTTTTGCCAAAATCCTCCACCATACCGGCATTTCCTTTGCCATACTCGGCAGCGAAGAAACCTGCAGCGGAGATCCGGCCAAAAGAGCCGGCAATGAGTTTTTGTTTCAAATGCAGGCCATGACCAACATCGCTACCCTCGATGCGTATGGAGTCAAAAAAATTGTCACTACCTGTCCGCATTGTTTCAATACCCTCAAAAATGAATATCCCGCCCTCGGTGGAAACTATGACGTGCAACACCATACCACTTTCTTGCAACAGCTGATCGACTCCGGCAAAATAGCTTTCTCCGGAGGCGCTTACAAAGGCAAGAAACTCACCTATCACGACAGTTGTTATCTTGGCAGGGCCAATGCCATTTATGAAGCCCCCAGAAAAGTACTCGAGGCTCTGGACGCTGAACTGACCGAAATGAAAAGATGCAGAAGCAATGGCTTGTGCTGCGGGGCCGGTGGAGCGCAAATGTTTAAAGAAGCAGAAAAAGGGAACAAAGAAATCAACACCGAAAGGGCCGAGGAAGCCATCGCAACCGGTGCAGGCATCATCGTTTCGAATTGTCCGTTTTGCATGACCATGATGCGCGACGGTGTAAAAAGTGCCAATCGGGAAGATGATGTACAAGTGCTCGATTTGGCTGAACTCGTGGCAAAAGCACAAGACCTGATATGAACCTTCAGACCTTAGCCGATAGCGCCAGAATTTGGGTGTACCTGAGCAATCGCGCGTTTATAGACCATGAAATCGAATGGTTGACCGCACGCCTGAGCGAAATCACTTCCAACTGGAAAGCACATGGAACCCCGCTCAAGGCAGGATTTGCCATCGATTTCAAACAATTGATTGTGCTGGCCGTAGATGAAAGCCACGAGCCGGCCAGTGGGTGTTCCATCGATAGCGTGGTGCATGAGATTCAAGCCATTGAAAAACATCTTGGCGTCGATCTTTTCAGTCGCACGGATGTTCCCATACTGAAAGACCATCAAATCGAACTGCTGGGCAGACAAGCATTGAAAGATCGTATTTTGAACGGCACCTTGTCTGAAGAATCACCGATGCTCGACCTCACCATCACCAACCTCGGAACATGGCGCCAATCGCACATCAAAACGCTGAATCAAAGCTGGGCGGCAAGATGGTTACCCAAATTGCAATCCTAAGCTCATGAGAACCATGCAACAATGGCTCGATGAATACGCCATCAGCCACCAAAACCCGACCAACAAACTGATTCATTGGATTTGTGTACCCACCATTATGTTCAGCCTCATTGGATTGTTGATGTCTATTCCATTTCCGGGTTTCGAAAAATCACTGGTTTTCAATTGGGCAAGCGTCGTTTACGTGGGAGCATTGATTTTTTATATCCGCTTGTCGTTCGTCATGTTTATTGGCTTTGCCCTCATTATGGGTTTCATGATTTGGCTAAACCTCTTGATGTTTTATTCAGAACTCAATCTACCCCTAATATCTGTTATTTTATTCGCATTGGCCTGGATCGGTCAGTTCCGCGGACATCAAATTGAAGGTAAGAAGCCATCCTTTCTCAAAGACCTCCAATTTCTCTTGATTGGTCCGGCCTGGTTGTTACATTTTATCCTTCGCAAATGGGGCATCTCCTATTGACACCGATCTTATGCATAGAGACCACTGGCGCCATTTGTTCCGCAGCCCTGTTTGATCGAAATCAGATGTTGGCTTCCCGAGAACATCTCGAGCCCAACGCCCATGCTGCCGTATTATTTCTGCTGATCGATGAAGTGATGAAAGAAGCCCGAATCGATTTCCCTCAACTCAAAGGCGTTGCCGTGAGCAAGGGCCCTGGTTCGTACACCGGATTGCGCATCGGAGTATCGGCAGCCAAAGGCATCTGCCATGCCACAGGAGCAGCATTGATCGCAGTTTCTACCCTGCAGCTGATGGCCATTTCTTCCCAATATCCTGCAGAAACATCCGCCGTTATTCCCATGATTGACGCGCGCAGAAACGAAGTTTATACCGGGATCTACAGCCCTTATGGCGAAGCGTTACAAGCGCCCCATCCACTCATTTTAACACCCGATAGCTGCGCCGATGCACTAGAAAAAGGAGTGGTTTATTTCATTGGCAACGGGGCCACCAAATGGCAGGCACAATGCATTCATCCAAATGCCCGTTTTAACCCTGATGTTGCGCCTACTGCCCTTCAAATGGGAGAACTCGCCATGAATTTATATGACCGCCAACAATTTGAAGACCTCGCTTATTTCGAGCCGGAATATGTGAAACCGGTTTTTATAACAGGAGGTTAGGTTTTAGGTACTAGGTTGGGCGCCTGCCGGACATTCCAAATTAGAATGCAGAAATTAGAATGTAGAATCTACCTGCTTAGTATGTATTTCTAATTTCTGCCCTCTAATTTCTAATTTGGAATGTCCGTCATTGGGCTATTCGCTGCAAGTCCTCGCTCGTTCCTCGCTGTGGGCTTTCCGCTGCTATCCCGGGCGCGTTTTAAATTGGAATCATCGGGGTCCCCGCATGAACTGATTACAAAATACTCTGATTTTGGAAGCGGGAGCCCCCGATGCAGGAAAAATCAATACATCGTTACATCACTTCATCATTATATCGCTTCATCATATCATCGCTTTAAATGAATACGGTCGGAATACCCCAAAATTGATTATCGAATATACAGCTGGTAACTAAACATCGGAATGATAGGAAAAAGGTATAAATAACTGAACTGGTTTCTATCATTGTCATAGGTAATGGCAAAGACATTTTTTGTATTTAGGGTGTTATAAATTGAAAAATTCCATTCGCCTCTCCACTTGGTTTTGTCCGGTTTGGGAATGTACTTCATAAAAATATCCAATCTGCGGTAAATAGGCAAACGAACTGCATTTCTATCGCTGTAAATGGTGATTATGTTTGAAAATATGGGTGCTGATACTGCTCTATTAGATTGAAGAATAGCATTACCTCCAAATTTAATTTTTTTGTTTCTGGAAGTCATGTTGAAAGTAACATTCAAATTGTGAGGGCGGTCAAAAAAGGCAGGATATGCTCTTCCATAATTAATAATATCCTTATCATCTCTGTTTATGACCCTGGAGTAAGTATAGCAGCCTCTCAGATTCGCTCTTTTATTTAGTTGAAAGTCAATAAATGTCTCCAATCCATATGCCTTAACAGAAATATTCGATATTTGAAAACTAGGATCTAAGGCCGGATTCAAGCTTGCCCCATCTATGAAATCAAATGCATTTTGATAGGTTTTAAAATATCCGGAAACGGATGCGTCTAAATTTTCTGCTTTTTCAAGATCATAGGAAAGCGATAATTGATCAGAAATTATGGGCAAATTGGTCGATGAAATACCGAGCCAAAATGTTCCGGGAAAACCTAAAAAGTTATTATTTAAATCTTGTATGCCCTGAGATTGTCTGTCGAAACTGAGATTTAGCAACCCGTAATTATCTTTTCTTGAAATGGAAATTCTTGGTTCCGGAACAAAAGCTGTAAACGATTGGTCGAAATTATGCATCAAATTTCCACGAAAATTAAGTTCATAGATCATCATTTTATGGCTTTTTCTAATGCCCGCAAAAATGGAGGTACTCCAATGATGATAGAAATACACGGGATGAATTTTCGTGCCTTCTTGTTTTAGGTTATTGTTCTCAATTCTAAATTCACCACCATATTTAACGGATAATGAATCATGTAAGCTTAATTTTTCTATGTAAGTAGCATTGATTAAGGTATTTGTTGTATTGCGTTTGTTCAATTGATCTCGATCTGCCCAGTAGCTGCGGATTTGGTTCCAACTTAGTGAACTCTGATAGGCTCGTTTTGAAGACGGTCTTTGGTTGAAGGATAATGATCCATTAATATTTTGCCAACTGAAATTCCTGGCTTCGAAATCGGACCCAATCGGTGAAACAATAAAACGGTAGGCATCATTACTTAGGTAAGCTGAAGCCATGATTTCACCATTTTTCACTTTTAGACCCGAAGTAAAATTGACGTCATAAAATCCGGCCACAAAATCAGATGACAATTTGATAATCTTATCCGGATAAGAGAATCTGGCTGCACTGCTGATATAAAACTTATTCTTCCAATAGGGGCTTTTATAATAAGCCGATGACGTAATCAATCCTATATCCAATCCGATTCTTGCGATAGTATCCGGCTTAGAACTGAACATCTCTATGGTGCCACTAGCTTTAAAACCCAGTTGTATGGGTATCGGGCCTTTATAAAAATTCAACTCACCCAAATAGTTACCATTAACAGAAGAAAGTAAACCGAACAAATGATTAGGTCCGAGTATATACATGTTATCAAAAATCAATTGGGTTTGATCTGATTTGCCTCCTCTGATGTAAATATCATTGGTTCCTTCTAAACCGATAGAGATACCCGGACTCATCTGCAATAATTTCAATGGATCCGGAATTCCCAATAATCCTATATGTTCTCTCAACACTTTAGACTGAATAGAAATATTGCCTGCCGTTACTTTAAATGTTTTCTTCGATTGTATGGTAGCCGGATTCAGTTCATAGGAATACAAGGCAAGTCGAAAAACAATACGGTGAGATTCAATACAGTTGACTACAGTATCTACATTTCGGTAAGAAATATGAGTAATTTTGATGCGAAGGGTATTCCCAATGCAAAACTTTTGATTTTCAAAGCTCAGGCTACTTTGGGAAAGTGGGATAGCAGTCCCATTTAATTCAACCTTTGAAAATTGAACGCTGTCACCTTGCTGATTCAGAATAAATAATTCCGTATTCTGAGCAAAGAGATTCGATGCCAAAGTTATAAAACACCATACCAAAGTGAATCGAATCATTCTTTTTTCAATACTATGTCTATTTGTTCTTTAGTATATAAATCTTTAATATTTGACAAACCAATATGATACGCCCCATTTAGAATACATCGCACTTTCACAACACCATTGGCCCCTTCAACATAAGGTAAACTTTCACATTTATATGGATTTTCGCCTTTAATTAAATACAGTTTATCTAACTCATTCACACTTATTTGCAAAAAGCCACCAATTCTTAAACCAGTCCATTTACCATGAATTGAAACATCTAATTCTGATACATCCTGCGATACATCTGTTTGATTTTCTGAATCAAGGAGTCTGAGAGATTTTATTTTTTCTGAATTGTCTAAGTTTTCTAGTGTATTGCTTTGCAAAAGCCCCACAAATCCAAAAAAGCCGCCAATCTTGTTATGAGTTATATTGTCATCATAGTTTGTGGGAGGATATAATGCCGAAATTCCATTGAATTCCTTTCTGATGTTTCTGATTTTATTCAATTTGTAATACGTATCAGAGGATGCATAATAGATTGATTGATTTATTTTGGTGTTTTGCACGGGCTTCCCACAAAAGTATCTAAGCCTAAAGTTAATATTCGGGAAAAGCTCATAAAACTCATTCCCATCCAGATAAGAGAAAATTTTAACATTATCGGTATAAATAAATCGAATACTTTCATCCTTAGCAGAATTTATAAAACCCTCTACTACATTGTTTAATGGGTCAACTTCCTTAAAACCAATCGTAATTTTCGCATTCGTTAAAAAGGTATTTGCGGAATCTTGATATATTTTTCCATTCGAATTGATGTATAGATGGTAAGTATGATTGGGTTTAATTACCATGGAATCGGTAGAAAAGAAATATTTTTCCTTACTTTTAAGAAGAAAAGATTTGCCCTCGGTATTATCTGTTATTTTTATAATAGCATTTGGGTTAAATAGTCTTATTACCTTTCCGTTCTTGTCTAAACTTCCTTCAGAAAGGAATAATCTAGGATGGCTATTGATCATCAAAGGGCATTCAAACCAAGTAAATGCATCTTCGGGATCAAAAGAAAATCCATTTTCTTCATAGCAACTCAACCCTAAAATAGCTATTAGGAAAAGTGTGATTACTGAAGAAAAGGGAATTCTCATAACTATCTTGAAGGTTCTATTCTGAATGTTAATGCATATTCAGTTGTTTCCAATGTGCACTCAAGAATATCACGGCCACCGGATTGACCCACTACACTCCAGCCAGATAAAAAGGGAGAACTGGCTTGAGGTGGACGCATCGTAACTATGTAATCGCTCAAATTAGCAGTTTGCATGAATGGACTTGAGATTGTTGAATATTTCGAGATGGTATTTCGAAAGCTTCTATATGTCAAATCAACATTAAGCCAAGGAATTCTAAAATAGTTATAATTTCCAAAAGTTGGGTCTAATTCAAAAAACACAAAATGCATCGAATCTTGATCCAAATTAAAGTCTTCATCTAATAACACATGTATGTTCTTGACTTTATTTTCAATGCCTCTATTAGAAACAAACCCACCACCTCCATCAGATTTTCTTCTCTTTACATCACAATTGTTGCCGTTCGCACTAAATTTTTCTACAATAGGAACTGAAGCACTATTGACGCCAGGCTCAGAGGATGTAATTGTCGCACCTTGCCTTGTATTGTCTGAAACTGTCACATAGTGGAATGCCAATTCATATTTAAATTTGATGAAATTTTCTTCATAATCATCGAACATCGAGTCTGACCCTAAATTTTTAGTATCCTTTTTACTTTTGATACTCTCAAGAAATAATTTTCCCATTTTGTCAGTTACAACATTTTCCTCTTGACAATCTTCACAATTGGCAAGCGTTTCACCTAACCACGGCTGACAATCTCCATCATTATTACAGAAGTCATTGGTTTTATAAAATTTGGAAACTTGATCTAATCCTACAATCCAAATATAATATTCATCAAAATCATCTTCTTCAATTACCATGCTATCCAAATTGTTTCCATTCATAAAATACGCCAAGTATTGGTTAGTGCCAATCAAAATATTTTCAGGTATAATTAAATGTTGTAAAGATGTGTCTGCTAAATCTAATTCTGGAGATCTAATGACGAAATAATTATCGTAAGTGTTTCCGCTGGCGAATCCTCCAAAGTATAACGGGTCATAATCATTTGATGGATAACGAAAGTCGAGTATGGAATTTAAAGAATCTGAGTAGTAATAATTTTGATGTGTAATGCAACCTGAATTGACATTGGCATTTGAGGCCTCAAAAATTGGAGATAGCATTAGCTCGTTTTCTACACCAATTTTAAAGCTACTGTTTTCTGCAAGAAAAGCAACACCGCGAGAAATCCATTTTATTTGATTTAGTATTTCTTCTCCCGTTGGGGTAGAACTCATAAAGGTTGGTTTGTTTTCGAATAAATTGGAATTGGTTAAATTCTCTTTCTTGCAAGATTGTTGAGATAAGAGCAGAATTATAAATACAAATTGAAAAATCCGAATTGATCCGAAAAAGTGAAAAATTGAAGAGTTGAATAGAAATTTCCATTTAAAAAAGTTGCTTAAAACTTCTTTTGGATTTTTTAGAATGAGGATGATTTTTTTGAAGGAGGGGGGGGAGTTGTTGGTAATTAGTTTGTTAAATAACATAGTTGATAAAAATAAGATAGAACGACTGCTTTCCCATTCGATCATTCTTTACACAGCAGCATGCCAAAGTTAATCAAATTATTGAAAAATAAAATTTATTGAGATTCATTTTTCCCAATTCTAACCCCAATAAAGTTGAAAATGAAATTCTACTCAAACTACGAATGTTGTTATTCCCCTTCAAGGTTCCCGCTTGTTTGCCGGCGTGGTATGGCGGGAAACCTCAAAGGCATTTCGGTAATATGAAAAATGCACGGTTCCTATCCGCATCAGCCGTCATTCAGATAAATTGCCGCATGAAAGCATCGGGGTCCCCGCACGAGCTGATTTACTAAAAAACTATGATTTAGGAAGCGGGAGACCCCGATGGGGGAAAAGTGCACTCCCTCATCATTGCATCATTTCATCGTTAAATCATTACATCGCTTCATCATTACATCCCTTCATCATTACATCCCTTCATCATTACATCGTTACATCGCTTCATCATTACATCATTTCATCCCCCCTTATACTTCCCCTTGCTCTTCCGAATATTGCACGCAACCACCTTATATTCAGGACACATGGCCTCGCTGTCGTGCACATCGGAGGTGATCACATTGAGCATGACTTCAGGAAAATGGAAGGTGCTGCTCAAAACTCCCGGACGTACCTGATCGGTGACGCGTGCCTTGATATCCACTTTGCCACGAGGAGATTCTACGCAAACCATATCGCCTTCTTCAATAAAATGTCGGGCTGCATCTTCGGGATGGATCAACAAGACATCTTCGGTAAGAATATCCACATTTCCGGTTCGACGGGTCATGGTTCCGGCATTGTAATGCTCTAACTCACGGTTGGTGGTGATGATGTAAGGAAATGATTTCCCGTGTTCTTTGATTTCTTCCGATTGTCTCCAGTCGAAATAGTGGAATTTTCCCAATCCGCGTTGAAATTGCTCGATGTGCAGTATTTCGGTATCGCTGCCATCGAGTCTTACCGGCCATTGTTTTCCGGTGGTGCCCAGATTTTCCCAGGTTACACCGGCAAAGAAGGGTACAATCTGCGAAATTTCTTTTAAAATGGTATCGGGATGATAATCTTCTTGTTTAAAGCCCATCCTATTCATGATGTCAACCAAAATCTGACCATCCGCCTTGGTGCCGGGAAGGGGTTCTACCGCCTTCTGTACTTTTTGAATTCGCCTTTCAGCATTGGTATAAGTACCGCTTTTCTCCAAAAAGGAGGCTCCGGGAAGAATCACGGTGGCATATCTAGCCGTTTCTGTTAAGAATAATTCCTGCACCACCAGCAAATCGAGGTTTTCCATGGCGGCAATCACTTTGTTGGTGTTGGGATCAGTTTGAACTACGTCTTCTCCCATCAACCACAATGCTTTGAGTTTTCCATTGATGGAGGCATCAAACATCTCCGGAATTTTATACCCTTTACCAATTGGAATGGGTGTTTTGTAAAAATCGGTATATTTCTGATTGAATTCAGGGCTATAGGCATCATAATACCCTGCACCCTGATGAGGCTGACAACCCATATCGGCGGCACCCTGCACGTTGTTCTGTCCGCGTAGCGGATTGACACCCACCCCTCTTCTTCCGATATTTCCGGTAATCATGGCAAGGTCAGAAATGAGCATCACCGTGAAGGTTCCCTGCGAATGTTCGGTAACACCCAATCCATGGAAAGACATGGCATTGCCTGCGCTCGCATAAGCCATGGCAGCCGATCTCACAAGATTTCTGTCCACGCCGGTGATGGCTTCCAATTCTAAAGGATCGAGCGCCATAATCTGGCGTTTAAAATCTTCATATCCTTCGGTACGCTGTTCTATAAAGCGCTTATCCTCAAGCCCTTCAGATATGATGTAATACAACATCAGGTTAATGAGGGCCACATTGGTACCGGGTTTTAGTGGAAGATGATAGGTGGCATAACGCGCCATTTCTGTGCGCCTTGGGTCGATGACAATGGTGGTCTTTCCTTTGATGGCATGTTGCTTCAATTTGGCTCCGGTCACCGGATGTGCGTCGGTCGGATTGGCTCCAATCACCATAATGCAGTCGGTGTACTTTAAGTCAACCACTGAATTGGTGGCGGCACCGGTTCCAAAGGCTCTTTGCATACCCAATGCGGTCGGCGAATGGCAAACCCTTGCACAACAGTCAATATTATTCGTTCCTATCACAGCCCGTATGAACTTCTGCATGAGATAATTCTCTTCATTGGTGCAACGGGCAGAAGATATTCCGGCGATGGCATCCGGACCATATTGGGTTTTGATTTTAGTCAGCTTATCGGCAATAAAGTCATAGGCTTCATCCCAGGTGGCGGGCTCCAATTCGCCATTCCGGCGGATCAGTGGAGTGGTGATGCGGTCTTTATGGTTGTAAAACGAAAAAGCAAATCGCCCTTTCAAACAAGTATGTCCCTGATTTACAGCAGCATCGTAAGGGGCCTGTATAGACTTTACTTTGCCATCCAATACGGAGACATCGAGGTTGCATCCAACCCCGCAATAAGTGCATATGGTGCGGACCTTTTCATCCGCAACGATGGATTTGGATTCAAAAACATCGGAAATGGCCGAAGTCGGACAGGCTTGCGCACATGCACCGCAACTCACACAATCTGATTCCTTGAAACTCTGATCAAATCCTTTGGTAATTTTACTGTCGAAACCACGCCCCGACATGGTCAATACAAATTCACCCTGCACTTCTTCACAAGCGCGCACGCAGCGATAGCAGTTGATGCATTTGGAAAGATCGGAAGTCATGTAGGGGTGACTGAGATCCTTTTTGCGATCCAGGTGGGTTTTCCCTTCCGGATAACGCACGTTGCGGATGCCTACACGCGCTGCCACCGTCTGAAGCTCACAGTTGTTGTTTACTTCGCAAGTGAGACAATCGAGGGGATGATCGGTCAATACCAATTCGATGATGTTCTTGCGCAGTTTTCGGATACGGCTGCTGTCGGTATAGATATAGGAATTGGGGATGACCGGTGTATGGCAACTGGCCATGGCTTTGGCCGGTCCATCTTCCTTCAATGCTACATCTACGCTGCACACCCGGCAAGATCCGAAAGGCTCCAGATTGGGGGCATCACACAAGGTGGGTATATAATCTTTTCCGTGTTGGCGGCGCACGAAAGTCAGAATGGATTCTCCGTTCTCAATTTCGAAGGGTTCGTTGTTGATAAAGGCTATCTGTTTCATGACGGCTCAGAAAAATAAGGGTCGAGTTCTTCTTTGAAATATTTAAGGGCATTCTTCACAGGTAAGGGCAGACCTCCACCCAATGCACACAAAGATCCGGTTTCAAGGGTTTCTAACAAATCGTTCATCAGGGTTCGATCCATTTTATAGTCCGATTTTCTGGCTTTGTCTATCATTTCATATCCTCTGGTGGAGCCTAAACGACAAGGGAAACATTTGCCACAACTCTCATGGGCAGTAAACCTGAAAAGATGTTCAATGTAATCTATCAATGGATAATCCTGCGGAATACAAACCACAGAGGCATGTCCAAGCAAAAATCCATTGGCGGCAAAAGAATCAAAGTCCAGGGTCAGTTGGTCGATTTTTCTCACCGGAACCAATCCACCCAGCGGCCCCCCGATATGCATTGCCTTTACCGGCAACCTGAATCCACCACCCAATTCATCAATTACTGTGCGCAAAGGGGTTCCCATGTCAGCCTCATAAATGCCCGGTCTGTTGAAAAATCCATCCAGACTGATGAGCTTGGTTCCTGTTGATTTTTCGGTTCCGATGGCGGCATAAGCACTGCCACCATTTTGTATGATAAAGGGCAAATTGGCCAACGTTTCGACATTGTTCACCGCAGTGGGTTTGTTGAATAATCCTTGCTGGGTAGGATACGGAGGACGAACCCGCACTTCCGGTCTTTGTCCTTCGATGGATGACAGCAAGGCTGTTTCCTCACCACAGATATAAGCACCTTGTGCGCTGATGACTTTGAAATCGAAATTAAATCCGCTGCCGGCGATGTTTTGCCCAATGAGTTTCTCCATACGAAGGTGTTCGATGGCTTCGGTAATGATGGAAATGCTTTCGGGATATTCAGCCCTGATATACAATACGCCCCATTCCGCTCCTGCCATGTAGCCGGCCAGCATCATCCCCATCAAGAGGGCATGAGGCCTTTCTTCCATGATGTATCGGTCGCTGTAAGCACCCGGATCTCCTTCATCGGCGTTGCACACGATATACTTCACATCCGATATGCTTTCTCTACAAGATTTGAGCTTGAACGCCATAGAAAACCCTGCTCCACCGCGACCTCTTAGTCCTGAAATTCGCAATTCTTCGAGCCATGTTTCGGGTGATTGACGCAGCGCATATTGAAATATTTGGTAATAGGCGGCAACCTCCGGGTAGGGCATGGTTAAAATCGGACTTCCGGTTGCACCCACATGATACCGGTCTTTGAGGATGGCTTGGTCCTCCGTAATTTTTTTTATTTCATCAATGCTACTGCCTGAATAATTATGTCCGTCGTAAAAAAACGCACTGTTTTCATGGCAGCGCCCCAAACAGCACATTTCTCCGATCTCATTGGCTTCAAAATGGGCCGATAGTTTATGTTTGACTGCATCCTGTGTACCGGCAGTCATGCATGAAGAGCCATTGCACACATAAATTTTCTTGCCCTGATTTTCAGGTTTAAGGAAATCATAAAAGGAAACAGTTCCATATATATTGGCTTTCCCAAAGAGAAATTCACGGTGCAATTGCTCCATGGTTTCATGATCAGGGGTGCCGGTTTTACGGGCTGCCATGCCGAGCTCTTCGAATAGGTTCTCTTGCAGGCCTTTTCGACCGGATAACGCACTCAGATTTTTAGGCATATCGATGGTTTAATATTCATTCAAACATACGGAAAATGTTTGAAATTGATTCAGTCAGATAGCGGTTCGCTCCACTCGAAAATCATTCTGAATATAGAACAGCCAAGCCTTCATCAGATCAAAAACAATACGCAATACCGAATTGCGGGATATAATGCTCGAGATATTTTAAAGCAGAAGCTTCTATGTAAATTTTTTCGGTCTTTAACCCTGCAGTTAGAATGGGCATGTATAGTTTGTAACTGTAACCATGGGTGCCAAATTGATTATGCCGGATGTTAAAACCGGTAATGCTGTATCTCGGCGTTAAAATGAAATAGGTCGTCGGATTGATTCGAAATGACAAAGGGATAAAAAAATCAGCATTTGCGGAGTGATTCACCGTCTTATCAATCGCACTCGTAGACTTGAGGAATGTAATCGAATCCTTTGAAAAAACGAATCCCAAATCCACTCCGGGTGCCATGTTAAAAAAGGAGGAAGAGTCAAAAAAACTTCTTTGAACCCCCAGTTTAAGGCCGACGCCTCCAAAGATATAAGGCAAATGGAGAGAAGCCCGAAAATCGGCTTTAGGACCTATGCCGCCTTGCATACCCAATGCTGCAACAGGTGCCGTCTTCATACTTTCGCTGAAGAAAATCTTTCCACGATTGTTTATTGAGTCAATCTTGGGCGTTAACCCGGTACCAAGGCCGGCATAACCATGTATTTTACCTTTTCCGGTTGGATGGCCCTGGTTGTAAAACAATTGATTGCTAACGACACAGCTTTGCAAAAGTGGGAATAGCCATAATAGATACGAAATTTTCTTAAGGTATAACATAATGGGAGGTTAGGTTATGCGAAAATAATAAAAAACATAATTTACGCTGATTTCAACTCCAAATAGGCAAATTATTCCTGCTCATTTGCCCAGCGTTCGGCGTAGTCTCTGACTACGTCGGAGTGTCATTCATTCTCTGAATGGTGCACTACTCCTTTTAAATCTCGAATCCATCAACTTTTTCTGAATTAATCTCCATTCCTAATCCTGCTAGCATAGTTAAAAACTATGTAACACCCCGACGTAGTCAGAGACTACGCCGAACAATAGGGAACCAAGATTTAGGTAAGAAAGCGGATAATCATTTAAACCGATATTGTCTAGAACTCAGAAATTGACACTGAATTCATTCCTAAGGCGCTCCATTACCATCATAAATCTTGGTAATCTTTGAATCCTTAGAATCTTGGTTCAGACAGCTAGCAACGCATGTTTATTGAATTTATCTCACATATCTTCCTTCATTGCTCAGTAACCCTTATGTATCCCGCGCCATTATAACTGTGAATTTCTCCCTGATACATGGCATCGGCAGACACCGGTCCGGTTTTGTAATAGCCGGGTGTCACTGCTCTCACAGCATAGTAATACGTTTGTATTCCTTTACCCAAATCGGTAAAAAAGTTTATCCGATCATCCCGAATATCGGTATGCGTTGGGGTGCTTTCTCCTTCAATCCATTGCATGCCGGGAATACTCTTAATCCTGGAGTTCTCAATCTCAAATCCTGCCGGTAATAAATCGGTAATCACCATTTGTTCGATGGTGCGATCGAAGGCGTTTTCCAGCGTAATCTTGATCACAATCAAATCATTGCTCTTGAAAGTATTGCCGGAAATGGGCCTTCCATAACGGTCGAGATAGGATCTGCGAACTTTTACAAATTGATCGGTTTCTTTCACCGCCCCCTTGGCAATGCCTTCGGTTTGATAGAAGTAATACATCGCTCCGCCGGATGCTGAAATTTCAGGAACTCCATCCTTTAATTGCGCGTGCGTGAATTTTATCGGTTTGTCTTTCACCACCCCGATGGATTTACCTGCTATGCTCACTTCAGCCGTGGCGTTGGATTCTGCCGATCTGCGGGCTAATTTTCCCAGGCTCAGCAAGGCGAAGGTTCTCTCTTGTGTATTCAGGTAACTATTTTTCTTCAGGGAGGATGATAAATGCGCGGCCATGTTGCCAATCTGCGCATGACCGGGATCTACCGAAACCAAAACATACAACGCCAGTGCCTCATCTCTGATAGCAGAAGAATAGCTTCCACCCCCTTCTGTTTGCGCTACTTCACCACTAAAGGCAGCGGGCAAAATCTGTCTGTATTTCTCCCGATCTCCGGAAAGGGCATAGGCAGCAGCGAGCAAATATCGGCTGTCGAGGGCCAGATCACCGGGATGTTGCTTGTAATAATTCATGGTTGAAACATCCGGGTTTCCTGACATCGACAACACAAACAAGCTATACGCCATGGTTTTGGGTGCAATGCGCTTGTTTTCGGTTCGGTTGTATCGATAATCGACCATTTCACGCTGTTTTACCTTACCTGAAAGATAGGTAAGCAATGAATTAATAAGGGATTGCTCCACTTCAAATCCTGCTTTTTGGGCTTCCAATAAAAAATGGGCTCCATAAGCACTGGCCCACCAGTTTTCTTCCCCTTGTCCTTCCCACAGAACCAATCCACCGCTGTATAACTGTCGCATTTTAATGGTACGGATGGCTTCGAGCACATGGTGGTTGGCAAAAGATTTTCCATTTTCATCTGCCTTCACCATATCGGCCAGATCGCCATAATACAACTGAGGAAAAGCCGCTGAAATGACCTGCTCGGTGCATCCATAAGGATATTGAACCAGATATTTAAGGTGCTCTGCCAGCGGCAAAACCGGATTTCGGCTCACGATCAGACTTCTCTTCTCAGATCCGGCTATGAAGGCAGTCCCTGATGAGGCGGACCATTTTTTCCTTTCTTGCAAGGTGCCGGATTCGCTGATTTTCACCAATGAACTGGCCGGCCTTACAGTGATATCTGTTTTATCTGTGAACACTTCTCCCAAAGCACTCACCTTTACAATGATCGCTGCGGTTCCGATATTGGGTGCAGCCACCAGTTTGACGATGATCCGACTTTCTTTTCCGGAAGCGACCGTCACTTTCCCCGGACCCGGACCCGCCAACCGCACCATGCCATTGGATTGGATTTCCAGGTTTGCCGATGCATCTTTTGCAGTGGTATTGGCCAATGTAACCGAGGCATACACCGTATCGCCCGGGCTCATAAATCTCGGCAATCCGGTGCTGATAACCATGGGATCGGCTACTTTCATGGCCGCATCAGCATGTCCGAATTTTTCATCCTTATAGGCCACAGCCATCAACCTGATTTCTCCTGAAAATTGAGGAATATTCAGCTCTGCCGTTAATTCTCCTGTTTTCGAATCGGTCATTCCCGACCAATACGCCACCAGCTTTACCCGTTTGTTGGGCATCGGATTCACCCTTTTGCTGAGGTCATATCCATCGCCACCGGTGCTGCTTTTCATGCCTTTTATTTCCGGAAGCAAATACGGGTACACATCAAAAGCCGTCATCTCCAAAGCGCGCTTGGCATAAAAATAGGCATAAGGATCGGGCGTTTCATACCGCGTGATTTGCAAAATGCCCTCATCCACGGCGGATAAGGTGATCATCGAACCGGGCTGTGCCTTCACTTTGATTTTCTGCCGGGTATTGCTTCTGATTTTTTCCGGAGCGATGATGCTTACGGCCATTTTTCGGGTCGTTTCTTCTACCCCTATAGATTTAAACCCGTGGGCTACCGTCAACGGAAGTTCTGTCTGCGAATGCGGCTTTATTAACGTGGCCGTTACGTACACATTGGGCAAATGTTTGGCGTTCAATGGAAGGTCCATCGAGGCTGCGCGATCCTTCACATCGAGGTAATGATAAGAAATCAACTCGTTTTGTTCAACGGTCACCAACATTCGTCCATTGAAAGGGGCCTTGAACAATAAACGCGCCCTTTCACCGGTTTCATACGATTTTTTATCTGCCGAAATGTCCACATTCCCCTCACGGTTCACTTCAAACGAACCACCGTAATTCCCATGCCATCCGTAACTATAAAAATGCTGGGAGACATAATTCCCGGAACCGGGCCGGGCGATGCGTACTTCATAATCTCCGGGACTTCTCGGCACATAGGAAAAATGACTTCGGTTGCCATCGAGCATCACTTCTTTATCTACCATGGTTTTGTCAACCCGTTGAGATTCATATCGAAAATAAGAGCCATAACTACTCACCACCGTTTTGTAATCATGTTTAATGACCAATATCCTTGCCCTGGCGCTTTTATAGGGCAAATCATCTTTGTTCAAAGCGATCAACTTGAATTGCATCTCCTGATTCAGCGGACAATAACCATATCCATCGCCTTTGATGCCATAAAAAACCTGTTGTGTGTATACGGGCGCACTGATGGCTCTACTCACCGGTCTGCCGGTTTCATCGAAAACAGTAGTGAAAAAGTCTGCCTGCAAGATGCCCCGGTCTTTGTAGTACTCCGCAATTTTCAAACTCACCGCAGCCTTGCCATTTTCATCGGTTTCGCCCTCACTCACCACACTTTCATAATAATGATTGCGGTCATTGAGGCTGAAATGATAATCAGGATATTTCTCAGAAGTAAACTCTTTCTCCTTCAATTGAAAATCTACTTCATAGTTGCGGTTGGCGGCAGGCGGACCGAAATAATTGGCAGCAAATATGCTTAATTCAGCATTCTCACCGGGTCTGAAATCCGGTTTATCCAAATTTGCCTGCACCTTGATCCGATCAGGCATGAATTCCTCGACCAAAAATCCACGGCTTGCCAATAAAACATCGGTTGAAGTATAGAGTTCAATGCTATAGCGACCGCTGACAGCCGCAGAAGATAGCACGATGTTGCTCTCCATGCTTCCTTGCTCATTCAGGGCTTTTTTGATGGTTTTGAATTCCTGTCCACCGGGAAGTAAAATCTTCACCTTCACCGGAATGCTGCCCGGGCTTTTCCATCCGGCATCGCGCAATACGGCACTAAAATAGACTTGCTCGCCGGGACGATAAATATCGCGGTCACCATAGATAAAAGCACGAAGTCCGCTCGCATTTTGGTTCACACCACCTACATCAAATCGCGATGTTTCTACGCGGGTGCTGCTCATGGGCATATAGTTAAAATCAGACCCTGAGCGGGCGGTAATCATAGCCGGAATGAATCCGCGACTCCCTGATTTTATAAGCGGAATCTCCGCATATCCTTCCCCATTGGTTAAAGCACTGCCAATTTTTTGATTGTTCAAACCAAATGCGGTCAATTGCACATTCGCCATCGGTTTGGCATCCTTGATTCCGGAGGTAAAAACATACAACTTCTTTTGCCCTTGTCGCGCGATGAGTCCAATGTCGGAAAGAGAAACAAATTTGGCATCGCTCAGATAGTATTCTTCTGTTGACGAGATTTTAACGTGGTAAATTCCTTTGAATTCAGGCAGGTTATCCGGAAAGCTGAAGTGAAACAAACGGCTGCTGCGATATTTTGGCAGACGATCCACCGCAATGGTTTTTTCATACACTACATCGGCGAAAGTGTTTTCGTAATCATCTACTGCATAGGCACTTGAAGTTGTTTCATCGTAGTTCTCTTCCCAATAATCGCGGTAATAACCATGTTTACGGGCACTGAGCAGGTTGTTTTCGTATATTTTAGAGATGGTCACCTTAATTTCCTTCACATTCACGATGCGCACTTCCAAATTTCTATTGCCGGCACTGCTCAGGTAAACCCCATTCTGATCTGCGAAAGAGATAGATGGTTCCAAACGGCCAAAACTGATGGATGCCTCAAAGTCTTCCTTCAAAGTTCCACCTACGCTTCCTTTGAGTCCTTTTTTGATGATCAGGCTATACACTGTGCTTACATCTACCGATTCACTGCTTAAAAGCAAGCCTTCATCTGTATTTTGCACTTCAAAAGGCACAGGCGGCTCCAGTCGGATAAAATCCTTTGTATTTTGCCCGCCGGCAATCTGCTGACTACACAAGATTTTGATGGTTCCCTGTGTACCATCATGATGGGCGATGGTTTCACCGATATTCAATGCAAAAGGGGAAGGGATCAACACGGTCGCTTCCAAGGCTTCTTGGGTAGCCGATTTACCTCCCACCGGAATGAGCCCTTTTTCTAACAATACCGTCAGGTTGAGGTCTTTGTCTTCCACCTTAACATTCATGATTCGAAGGGTTACATAATCGGCGGCCTCTTCGTTCATCACCCGAACTTCCATTTCTGTTTTACCATTCATCAGACGCAAACGATGGCCCACTTCCTTAGGCAAGATTTGGTAATTAAAACGAAGGGTTATTTCAGGGACAATATCGGCGGTACCGGATTCTCTGGCTACCCACATGCCACTGTTTTGGGCAAAAGTCAGATGTGGGGTATGAAAGCGGATGGGGTCATATTTTCCAAGGGTATAACTTGTGCTTCCGGCGATTTTCTTATCAATGACCGCTTCATAAGCTGTGGCAGGTCTCAATTCTGCAGCCGGAGAAAAAATCAGTTCATTGGCGTGATTCCACTTAAATTTACCCGGAATGGCAGGTTTAAAGACTATCGGGGCATCGTTTAACCATCGACCCAATTGACTGTCCGCTGCGAGGTTTTTATCAAAAGTGAAGGTGAAATTTCCCAATACCGGCACCTCGTCTTGCGCATTGGTTTTGGTGAGATGGATTTCATTTTTGTTGCTGCATGACGAAAAAATCAGGAGCGACATCGCAATAAAAAGGATGGATGCAGGTTTCATGGGTACGGGTGATGGTAATGGCTCGAAATATTGGCTAAATTTACGCGGTTTCCGGATAATTAAAATGCGAGGCAATAAGTATTTTTTGTGGGCTTTCTCCTTCTGTAAACGAATGATTTCCGTTTTCATTTTGCCTTTCATCCTCTTTATTTTTTTTCTGGCCAACCTCAACTTTTTTTACCCTGTAAACACCTTTAAACCCTCGGGAACCCTGGTCTCAGACCATAAAGGCAAGGTGGTGCATGCTTTTCTCAGCAGCGATGATAAATGGCGATTAAAAACGACCTTGGATGAAGTGTCGCCCAAACTAAAAAAAGTACTTTTATTTAAGGAAGACCGATACTTTTATTATCACCCCGGGGTCAATCCATTCGCTTTGGTACGGGCCGGATTTATGAACATGGTTCGCGGAAAAAGGGTTTCAGGCGCTTCTACCATCACCATGCAAACCGTTCGTTTGTTGGAACCGCGTTCAAGAAATTATCGCTCCAAAATCATTGAAATGATCCGGGCCATGCAACTCGAATTGCAGTTGCCAAAGGAAGAGATTTTTCTGTTGTATCTCAATCTCCTGCCTTATGGGGGCAATATCGAAGGAGTTAAATCCGCTTCGGTCATGTATTTGGGTAAAAATCCCCAGCAATTATCCCTGGCAGAAATCGCAGCGCTATCGATTATACCCAATCGCCCGACATCCCTCCGACCGGGTCGCGATCAGCCCATGATCCTGAAAGAACGAAATCGATGGCTTCGCCGTCTCGAAAAAGCTGAACTCTTTAGTCCCGAAGAAGTGCGCGACGCCCTGTCAGAACCCTTTTTCGCTGAAAGAAAATCCGCACCGGCCGAAATCCCTCACCTCGCCCATAAACTTCGAAACTTATATCCCGGAGAAAATATCCAAAGTCATATTCAGATGAATCTGCAGCATAAATTTGAAAAAATCGTGCAGGATTACATCCGAAGCATCCGATGGCACAACATCCACAATGCTGCGGTAATGGTCATCGACAATCAAACCCGTCGGGTGATCACTTATATTGGTTCGGCCGATTTTAAGGATGCGCATGACGGCGGACAAGTGAATGGAGCCAAGGCCCTGCGTCAGCCGGGTTCTGCACTCAAGCCTGTTCTGTATGCTTTGGGAATCGATGCAGGAATGTTTACCCCTCAAACGGTGGTGAATGATGTGCCCGTTAATTTTAAGGGGTATCAGCCCGAGAACTATGATGAAACTTTCCGCGGACCTGTGAGCATCTCCTATGCCCTCGAAAATTCGCTGAACATCCCGGCCGTGAGAGCTTTGAATGAATTGGGCACCGACAAACTCATCCAAACCCTCGGTCAATGTCAGTTTAACCGCATTCAAAAAGACAAAGAAAAGCTCGGGCTCTCGATGGTGCTGGGTGGCTGTGGGGTAACCCTCGAGGAAATGGCAGGATTATATGCTGCGCAAGCCGATTTGGGCAATTTCAAACGTCTGAAATACACTACGCGGGATATCGACACCCAACAAACCCGAATTTACAGCCAAGCCGCCGCCTTTATGATTACTGAAATGTTGGTTAAAATAACCCGTCCGGATTTGCCCGTTGGATACGAAAACAGTGTTCACTTGCCCAAAATTGCCTGGAAAACCGGCACTTCTTATGGCCGAAGAGATGCCTGGAGCATCGGATACAACCAAAAGTACACCATTGCCGTTTGGGTCGGCAATTTCAGCAATGTGGGTGTACCTGAACTCAGCGGTGCCACCACCGCCACACCCTTGCTTTTTCAATTGTTTAACACCCTCGATTACAACAGCCAGGCTGCCTGGTATTACATGCCACAGGGTTGCGAAATCAGAAAAGTATGCACCCGAAGCGGTCACCTTCCCGATCATTTTTGCAACGAAACCCGTTTGGATTATTATATCCCGATGGTGTCGCCATCCGCGATTTGTACCCATCGCCGACTGCTCATTCTAAGTGCAGATGAACAATATTCTCACTGCAAGAATTGTGAACCCGCAGAAGGATACAAAAAGCGCTGGTTTGATGCCATCGATCCTGAACTGCTCGACTGGTATCATCAGGAGCATATCAGTTATGAAAAGATACCGCCCCATTGGCCCGATTGCGATCGTTTGTTTACCCAAAATGCCCCGGTGATTACCTTTCCCGTTCATGGTGCCGAATACCTCATCCCATTGAGCAAACCCGAACCCCTTCAGCTGAGTTGCCGCAGCGCAGATGATGTAAAATATGTCTATTGGTATATCAACAATCGCTTTTATCAAAAATCTCCTGCCCGTGAAAAAATCTGGTTTCAACCTGAAGAAGGCGATTTACTCATCTCCTGCAGTGATGACAAAGGGAGAAACAGCAATATTAAAATTACCGTGAAAAAGGTTGATTTATAAAGGCCTTTTGAAATGCGCTTATATTTCCAACTTATCATTGGTAGATGTGTTTTCGTTTTTCAATAAAACCGCTTTCAAGAATGAAATCGCCTGTTTACAAGATTCATGGCGCTACATTAGCCCTTAATTCTGCCATTCGTGAACCAATCGTGCCGTTTAAGTGTGATATGCGATTGCCGGGCTGATTGCAATCCGGCGATCAATATTGTATTTGATCCATTTATTCAATTTGGTTATTTTAAAATGGAAATTGATGCCATTAAAATCATCTGCATAGGAAATTGTCTCCATAAAATCAAAGCAACTGTATACTGACATTGCAAAAATCAATTGTATATCTTTGCTGTGTGATAAAGAATCTTTACGTTATTGGAGGATGCAATGGAGCAGGTAAAACAACGGCGTCTTTCACTATTCTGCCAGAGATTCTTAAATGTAAAGAATTCGTGAATGCGGATGAAATTGCTAAAGGACTTTCACCCTTCCAACCAGAATCAGTGGCATTTGAAGCCGGTAGAATTATGTTAGAAAGAGTGAATGCTTTGTTAAATGAATCTAAGAGTTTTGGATTTGAAACTACTCTTTCTACACGGAGCTACAAATCAAAGATGCTCCAAGCAAAAAAATCAGGGTATAATGTTACACTGCTCTTTTTTTGGCTCAGAAATGTTGAACTTGCTTTTGAACGGGTAAAAACTAGAGTCATTGAAGGTGGTCATAATATAGAAGTAGATGTTATTCATCGAAGATACTATAGAGGGTTGAAGAATCTTTTTGAGTTGTATATAGATATTCCGGACAGCATCATGATTTTTGACAATTCAGAAGAATTCCCTGAGTTAATTGCTGAGAAGAGTATTGATAAAGAGCTAATAATACTCAATTCGAATAAGTTTAATTTAATGAAACAATATTCATATGGAAAACCAAATACGTAAAGATCAAAACAAATTGATCATTGAAGGAATGGCGCTTGTCCATAAACGTCTTATAGATTTCAAGAAAAAGGTTAACTCAGACTTGGTAATATTGAAGGGAAATAAAATTGTCCGAATAAAACCATAAGCCAATCTCACAATTCGTAATTTTTAATTTTTAATTTTTAATTCGTAAGCCATCTCCTTCATCATTCGATCAAATGCCTTGTTTTGATTGATATAGGCTTGTCCGGTCGCAGGACCATTAAAACCGGTATGAATACCCATCACTTCATGATTGCGATTCAAAAAAATAGTGGTTGGATACGACATCACCGGATCCATAAACGGCAGCACTTCTGAAGCCGTTTTCTTATCCGCTTTCCCTGCTAAAATCAAGGGATACGTCAATCCGAGGTTCTTTTTTACCCGGGCAAGGTTGTTCAATTGCATCGTGGTATCCGAACCGCGTTCAAAACACAAGGCAACCAGTTCAGGCATCGGCACATTCATTTTCTTCCGTTGGGTCAGGTATTGCGTTTCATCCAGGCAATTCGGGCACCAGGTTCCCATCACTTGAATCAAAACTGCTTTGTTTGCATATTCAGGGGCATCCAAATCGAAAACTACTGCATCGCCGCGCATTATTTTTAGCGTAATGGGCCCTTTTATTCGTGCTTTTGTTAATTCAAATCCATCCGGCAATCGGGCTGTATCGCTTCTATACCCCACAAAAGTGGTTTTCCAGTGGTTGCCGGAGTAAAATTGCCCTTTAAGCGAATCACCAATAAAATTCCCTTCAAAGTAAAAAGCATGAGAACCGTCGAATGCACTGATTTCAAAATACCGATCCGGGGTAATTACGCCCTGCAGATAGCGGTAATCGCCGGTTTCTGTGAGAAAAGTGCCGGACATCTGATGACCATAAATACTAAACTCCCCTATAGCCGGATAGGTATTTTCACCGGTATCAAACTGGCAATACCATCGGGATTTATTCTGCCTGTAAGATTCTAGTGCAGGATCTCCCTGCTTTTCGAGCGTAAAGGGAAGTATGTAAATGCCTTTTCTGCTGCGGTCGTGCCAGAATCCTTTCCATTCATTATCACTGCGAAATATTCGGATGTAGGAATCAAAAACCGGATGTTCAAAATCAATGCTGTCGCCTTGCCATACCGATGGCAACAAGGGTATTTTTTCACTCCCGTTGACTAGTGTGGCCTTCACGGAACCTGAATCTTCTGACAAGCGGAGGGCAAACCTCAACAGTTTTTCATCCGCTAAAGACATTTGTGCATCAAAAACGGTGGTTTGAGCCATTGTAGATTTCAGTGCAAGGATGGAGCAAAGCAAAATAAAATATCGAATCATAATGGGTTTGATTTCAAAAATATAAAAAAATGCAGGAAGCACGTCTATAGCAGTTTGAGGTTCATATTCTGACCCATGATATTTGGACCAAATACTTGAAAATATCAAGCAAAAATTGAGAGAGCTGACTTAAATTCTTTTTACGGTTTTCTGCAGTAAAAACGGATTTTCATTACCGAATTCTACAGTTTAGTATTCGTCACCCCTTCATCCTTGAGTTTCTGAATTTGCTTTCGCGCTTCTACCGTAAACAGCGAACCGGTATAATTGAAAACGATTTTCTCGTACATCTCGAGTGCTTTGGACTTTTGTGAAAGTCGATCGCGGTACAAAGAAGCCAGTTCCATTAAAGCATTGTCGGCCAGGATATCTCCTCCAAATTTGTTGACCACCATCAGATAATTCTTCTCTGCTTCTGCAAATTGACCTTGTTGTACCAAAATGCGCGCTTTGAGCAGGTATATATCGTCTTCCAAACTGTGTCTCGGAAATTTGAATGGCATCACATTCAATATCTGCATGCTTTCATTGAGCTTGTGCTGAAAATAAAGCAATTCGGCATCGACAAATTTTTTCAGCGCATCCGTGGTGCTATCAAGACCGGTATTGTCCATGATGACCATGCTCAATTCGATGGCGTTGTTCGAAATCAGCTGACTCGTGGCTGTTTTAAGCACATCGAGCTGATCTTTTGCCCATTCGAAATCACCGGTAAAGTAAGAGAGTTTGGCGTTTCTCAATCTGGCTTCCTGGCCCAACGGATCTTCAAGAAAGTCTTTATCAACCTGCCCATAGAGCAATTGAGCATCCCAAACATCGCCCCGCATCAGATAAGCATCGCCGAGGCTTAATTTGCAATTGGCTGTAAATTTGGGTTGCAATCTGGGCATCGCCGCCAACTCTTCTAAGAGTTTTATTCCTTTGTTGAGATCGTGCAAATAGTAAATATAGCAATCGGCCAGTTGTTTCATGGAAGGAGCCGTATTGGTGGTTCTGCCGTATTCTGTTAAGAAATTAAGATACTCTTGTTCGATTTGTACAATCTCCTCTCCGGTCAAACCCGTTGTTTTGGATGCTTTGGTGTACCGTGTTTCGAGCAGACCCATGCGGGCATTCAGGTAATATGGATTCTCTTTCCCCTTTAAAATAAGTGTATTATAGCATTCGATGGCTACATCATATTGTTCATTGTTGAGGCATATACCGGCCAGGCCATATATCTGTAAACCGTCATCCTTACTCTTTTTATCCATGGCCACCGCTTGCCGATAGGCGGATCTGAATTCCTTCTTCTGAACAAATACCCACAACAGCAATTCATCTAAAACCAGTTTGTCCGGATATTTTTGAATTTGCAACAAGGTCCTTTCTTTCAAATAAGACACCTCTCCTTCTTTATCAAGTACCCGAACCAAGGCTGATTGCACGGCTTCCAGTTGAAGGTTATTGACGGTGAGCCATTGGATCGATTCATCAATGACTTTTTTCCATTCACCTTGCCGTTGATAGAGGGCAATGATTTCAGGAGCAAAAGCAGTTGCATATCCGGCGGCTTTTCTTCCTGCCAGCAAAGTCTCAATCCCTCTCGACAACATATCCCGTTTCATAAAAGCATTGGAAAGCTGCAGTGTTTTTTCCTCATCGGCAGTCACTTGTTTGATCAGTTGACTAAAATGTTCATCGGCAGCTTTTTTGTTGCCCTGCATTTCATACACCATCCCCTGATCTACCTGAAATCCGTAGTTTGAAGGATATTTCTTAATTTGTTTCTTGATGAGTTTATCGGCACCATCAAAATCTTTGGTTTTGGTGAGGCATAAAAAATAGTTTTGGTAGAAATAGGCTGATTCAGGGTTCTTTTTCAAGAGTTTTTCGAACAAAACCTGCGCTTTGTCATATTCTTCATCCGCCAAATACTGCGCGGCCAGCTGCTCATCTGTTTCCTGGGCAAACCCGTGGAATACCGAAGTGAAAAGAAGAAATAAAACCAATAAAATCCTCATAGTGGTGTGAATCGAAATCTTTCTGTCTAGAATCAAGAATAATGCCTTACTCAATAAGCAACGAATTTAAGACAGCAAAATTACAGTTGAGCCTTTTTTTGGGATGAATGCGACGAATTTGACTACAAATTGTCCTCGGAAATTATGAATTCGACTTTTTGTCAGGTTTAATGATTCCAATGCATTAACTTTGCACCGCAAATAATTACCGTATCTAAGTTATTTGCACATGTCACAAGAATCATCCAAAATTTCTTTTCAGGGCCTCACTTTCGATGACGTTCTGGTCTTGCCTCGCTACTCAGAAATCCTACCCCGTGATGTAAGCACTGTAACCCGACTTACGCGCAAAATCAACATCAATATACCGATTGTTTCTGCGGCGATGGACACGGTAACGGAAAGCAGATTGGCCATTGCCATTGCCCGTGAAGGCGGAATTGGCATCATTCATAAAAACATGACCATTGCGCAACAAGCAGCGGAGGTTAAAAAAGTAAAGCGTTCTGAAAGTGGTATGATCAAAGATCCGATCACCTTGCATGGAGATGCCACCCTTGAAAAAGCCATCGGCATTATGCGCGATAATCGCATCGGAGGAATTCCGGTGGTAGATCATAAAAATCGTTTGATCGGCATCATCACCAATCGCGATCTGCGTTTTGAAAAGGACTTGAGCAAGCCCATCTCTGCCATCATGACCACCGAAAACCTTATCACGTCTTCAGAAGACACCGACTTAACGAGGGCCAAAGACATCCTGCAGGAGTATAAAATCGAAAAACTACCGGTGGTGAATGCTGAAGGTATTTTGGTAGGATTGATCACCTTCAAAGACATCGAAAAAGTTAAAAGTCATCCCTATTCAGCGAAAGACGCTTTCGGAAGGTTGCTCGTAGGCGCTGCGGTGGGTATTACCTCAGACACCCTCGACCGTGTGAAAGCGCTCGTTGCCGAAGAAGTGGATGTAATCACCCTCGACACTGCCCACGGACATTCGAAAGGAGTCATTCAGGAATTGAAAAAAATAAAAGCCGCTTATCCCGATCTTCAGGTAATCGTGGGGAATGTAGCCACCCGCGAAGGGGCCCGTTTGCTCGCTGAAAATGGTGCTGACGCCGTTAAGGTAGGCGTTGGACCGGGTTCGATCTGTACCACGCGCATCATTGCCGGTATCGGTGTACCACAACTCAGTGCCATTATGGAATGTGCTGAAGGATTGAAAGGA
Source organism: Bacteroidia bacterium (assembly GCA_044339595.1). GTDB lineage: Bacteria > Bacteroidota > Bacteroidia > NS11-12g > UBA9320 > CAZTGZ01. The sequence goes on along the minus strand of JBIIVF010000004.1, from coordinate 10,077 downwards.
ACCGATGTACCCATCATCGCTGATGGAGGGATTCGTTACAGTGGAGATATTGTTAAGGCCATTGTGGCCGGTGCCGACTGCATCATGGCAGGTTCGATGTTTGCCGGCACAGAGGAATCTCCCGGAGATACCAGTTTTTATGAAGGCCGAAAAGTGAAATCATACCGCGGAATGGGCTCGATAGAAGCCATGAAGGATGGTTCTAAAGACCGTTACTTCCAGGACGCGGAAGACGAAATAGCGAAACTCGTGCCCGAAGGGATTGTAGGCACCGTACCTTTCAAAGGAAGTCTGGCTGAGGTGGTATATCAATATGTGGGTGGTTTAAAAGCCGGGATGGGATACTGCGGTGCACCGACCATTGCCGATATGAAAACCGCCATGTTCACCCGCATCACAGGTGCAGGAGTACGTGAAAGTCATCCGCATGATGTGACCATTACCAAAGAAGCACCGAATTACAGTCGATAGTTTTACAACTAAACATATGGGCAAACAATTGATGCTTTTTGATGCTACACTTATTTTTATAAAAATCTCTTTATCAAGCACTTAATTGAATTACAGTGTACTATATTACAAAGTTCGAGGCCAAGTGGGCCCACGAAAAACTCCGCTTTCGCGGAGTTTTCTTTTTAGGTCATGTCGGAAATCTGTTGCTACCTTCTATATTCAGAAAAATTAAATCGCTTTTATACGGGAGCAACCCAATCATCCATAGAAGAGCGAATTCAGCATCAAAACCAACAAACATGCGGAAGCCATCGATATACGGCAAAAGCGGAAGATTGGGTTTTGATTTTAAAATTGAAAGTGAGTGATTATGCACATGTCGTTAGACTGGAAAGAAAAATAAAGTCAATGAAAAGCAGGATTTATATTGAAAATCTACCAAAATATCCCGAGAGGCAAGTGAAGATCATTGAGGAAACGCGAAAGAGCACCTGACTCCCCCGAAAGCGATCGGGGCAAGTGGGCCCAAAAAGAGGCTGTCTGTAAAGGCAGCCTCTTTTATTTATAGGATTCCATGCCTACTTTTGAATTCAATAATCCACACGTGAACCTTCCCGAACGCTTTGTAGATCGCATCCGAAATCAGTTTCCTGAAGATGCAGATGAATTTCTGTCAGCGTTGCAACATCCGCCTGCCAACAGCTTGCGCATGCACTCAACGAAATTGACCGAACCTCCTTCCAATCTACCCATACCCTGGTGCGAAATGGGTTACTATCTGCCAGAAAGACCTGCGTATAGTCTGGATCCCCTTTTTCATGCCGGCGCCTATTATGTGCAAGAATCGTCTTCGATGATTCTCGGACATATTTTCAAAACCCTAAGGAAAGAAACCAGCCCCTGGCATGTGTTGGATTTATGCGCTGCCCCGGGTGGAAAAAGCACCCATTTGCTCGATTGTATGCTGCCTGAAGATGTGTTGGTGGCCAATGAAATCATTCCCATGCGCAATGCCATCCTTCAAGAGAATATCGCTAAATGGGGACATCCAAACGTGCTCATTTCTCGCAGTGATCCGGCTCACTTTTCTAAAATAAACCATCAATTTGACTTTATATGGGTGGATGCTCCTTGCTCCGGTGAAGGGATGTTTCGAAAAGACCCGGATACCATAAAAGAATGGAGTCTGGAAAACTTGCAAACTTGCAGCTATCGTCAGAACCGAATTCTACACGATATATGGCCCTCTCTCAAACCCGGTGGCTTTCTGGTATATAGCACCTGTACTTTCAATCCGGAAGAGAATGAAATTCTCCTACAAAATTTTGTGAATGAAATGGGTGCTCAAACCCTTGCCATTCCTGTACCGGACGAATGGGGAATTTTGGCCACGACCAAAGATACCGTGCATTACCTCCAATTTCTACCTCACAAAACCCATGGCGAGGGCTTCTTTGTAACCGTCATTCAAAAACCGGGTGAATGGATGCCCAATCCCCCACTGACAGCCTGGAAACCCATTAACAAAGAAGTATTGCCGCATCTTTCCATTTTAAAATCAACTTACGGACCTTATCATTGGTTAGTGTATGAAAATGAGTTGATGGCCCAGACGCTCCGCAGTCAATGGTTATTTGAATCGTTACAAAAGCACTTATTTTTCACGCGTTATGCCTTAAATGTCGGCAAAATCATCCGACAAGAGTTGCTCCCTTCCCAGGAACTGGCATGGAGTATTGCTTTTCAGAAAGCAGCATACCCCATATGCGAGCTATCCAAAGAAGAGGCCCTGGAATACCTGAGAAAATCAAGCACCCTGCATTTTAAAAGTGAAAATGGATGGGTTTTGGTGCAATACAAAGGCGTTCCCCTTGGCTGGGTGAAACAACTCGGCAATCGGATTAATAATTATTATCCGGCACCTTACAGATTGCGCATGCAGTCATGAATGAACCATGACTGAATACCTATCTATCCGTGCATCTCTAACTGAGAAAAGAAAAAGGATGCTTCAATAGCAGCATTTTCGTCGCTGTCGGAACCATGAATGGCATTGGCATCGATTGATTTTGCGTACTTGCTGCGGATGGTTCCGGGTTCAGCATTGGCAGGATTGGTAGCACCAATCAACTTTCTGAAATCTTCTACCGCATTGTCTTTCTTCAAAACGGCGGCTACAATCGGACCAGAACTCATAAAAGACACCAATTCGCCATAAAATGGGCGTTCTTTATGCACCGCATAAAAACGACCTGCTGTTTCAGCGGTTAAATGGGTGTATTTCATTGCAACGATGCTAAAGCCTGCGCTTAAAATATCGTCGATAATTTTGCCGGTGTGAAGATTGGATACGGCATCCGGCTTGATCATGGTAAAAGTGATGTTTCCTGACATGTTTTTGAGTTTCTCTTTTTAAATCGGCCGCAAAAATAGATTTTAGAGCCTGATAATCCGCTTATACATTTGAGATTTGTGAGATTAATCGACCAAAATCCTTTTTTTTGGATGACGCATCCTTTGAAATTACCCATTTATGGTTGAAAAACACGAAGTTTGCCCCTTCATTTGAAAGCATGGACAGTATTTTTCAATACAACGAAATAAAGAACCTTTTAGACCGTGAGAAAGGGAATGGCATTGTGATCACCACCCACCACAAACCGGATGCAGACGCATTGGGATCATCCCTCGCATTGTGCCATCTTTTAAAAAACCAAGGACATCAGGTTACCGTTATCACCCCTACTGATTATCCCTTTTTCTTAACCTGGATGACGGGCGAAGAATCGGTGATCAATTTTGAAGAACGACCTTCTGATGCAGCATTTTTGGTAGAACAAGCGGCCATTATTTTTTGTCTGGATTTTAATGATCTCTCCAGAATCAATGAATTGGGAGGCAAGGTAGCCGCTTCAAAAGCCACGATTGTTAATATAGACCATCACAGGGATCCAAAACCTTTTGCTGATTTAAAATATTGCACCCTCGAAACCAGTTCCACGTGTGAACTCATCTACCGATTGGCTGATGACTTTCATTGGATGGAAGACGGTTTGAACAAAGACATCGCTTCGTGTATTTATGTCGGCATCATGACCGATACCGGATCGTTCCGATTTAACAGCACTTCGGCACTTACCCATCGAATTACAGCGCATCTACTTGAAAAAGGGGCTAACGGCAGTTTAATTCACGAATTAATCAACGACAATTTCTCTCTCAACCGTTACCGGATGATGGGATATATCCTCTACGAAAAACTCGAAATCATTCCGCAATACCGCACTGCCCTGGTTTACCTCACCCGTGAAGAATTGAAGAAATTTGAGGTCCAAACCGGAGATACCGAAGGGTTTGTAAATTACGGGCTCGGCATTAAAGGAATTGTTTTGTCTGTGTTGATCATTGATCGCACCAAAATTGTAAAAATGTCGTTTAGGTCTAAAGGGAATTTCCCCTGCAATCAGATGGCCTCTGCTCATTTCGATGGGGGCGGGCATTTGAATGCATCCGGCGGATCTTCTCAATCTACCCTTGAAGAAACCGTAGAGAAATTCAGAAGTATTTTACCTCAATATCAGAAACAATTGCTCGAACAACCATGAGAATACAAATCTTACACAGTCTGCTCATTTTGGTGTTGATTTCCGGTTTGCCTGCTTGTCAAAATGAAAATCAATACCAGAAAACCGAAAATGGATTGGAGTACGTTTTTCATCATCAGAAACCTGCCGGCAAAAAAGGTGAATTGGGCGATTATTACCTTTTCGATTTGATCGTAACCCGCGACAATGATTCCGTGATCAGCAATTCTTACCAAAGTGGCATTCCCGCGAAGTTTTTAAGAAGAAAATCACTCTACAAAGGTGACATCAACGAAGCCTTGGCCATGTGTGCCGTGGGCGACAGTTTGAGCATCCGTTTACTGGCAGATTCTTTTTACATCAGTCATAATTTCTCTGTCCCTGAATTTCTGGTAGCCGGTGAAAAACTGACCTTTACCATGAAAATCCGTGAAATCTTAAAGCTAGGGCAATTCAAATTAAAGATGTTTGAGAATGAACTGGATGAGATGGACGCTTTTGTTCAGAAAAAACGATGGAATGTCAAAACGGATACCATAACCGGCATCAAATACGAAATCACCAAACCCAATCCATCAGGAAAAACGATCCAGACAGGAGATCAGGTAGAATTTACTTACTTCTATTACTATCTGAACGAAAAAATCATCGCCAAGTCAAAAGAAGGAGACCCATGGATATTTGATGTGGGTGATCCGAACCATATTCGCGGATTGAGTACCGCCCTGTGTTTTGGAAAAGAAGGCGAAAAGTTAAGGGCAATTTTACCCTTTTCAGAAGCATTTGGAGAAGAAGGCAGAGCCGCCATACCTCCTTATTCTACCATCGTTTTAGAGTTGGATATCCTAAAAGTAAATAAAAAATGAGGACCTTGATGATTGCTTTTTTACTGTTGTCGACCTTGACTTCTATGGCCGGCGACACCCTGCAAACAAAATCCGGTTTGCGTTATCTGGTGTTGAAAGAAGGTTCGGGCGAGCAAGCCTATGCCAATCGAATGGTAAAAGTCAATTATGTTGGCACGTTCGAAAACGGCGACACCTTCGATGTTTCGCCTCCCGAAGGATTTGAATTTGCACTTGGCAGAGGCAATGTGATCAAAGGTTGGGATGAAGGCGTGAGATTGATGAAAGAAGGCGATAAATACCTCTTTTTCATTCCATTCTCCCTGGCCTATGGTAAAAAAGGCATTCCGGATGTGATTCCTCCTTCAAGTAATCTTATTTTTGAAATTGAACTCTTGGAAGTGAATAACCTCTGATATGACTAAAAAAATTCTCATCACCGGTGGTGCCGGGTTCATTGGATCCCATGTGGTTCGCCAGTTTATTCATCATTTTCCTGATTATAGCATCATTAACCTGGATTCACTGACGTATGCCGGTAACCTCGAAAACCTGAAGGATATCGAAAATGCTGAAAATTATCGATTTATAAAAGGCGACATTACGGATGCAGATTTTATCAATGCGCTGTTTGAAAAAGAGCAATTTGATGGTGTCATCCATTTGGCCGCCGAAAGTCATGTAGATCGCTCTATTTTGGATCCGTTGGCCTTTGTAAAGACCAATGTGATGGGTACAGGCATTTTGCTGAATGCTTTTAGAGCATACGCGAATATGTCGAATGGGAGATTTTACCACATCAGCACCGATGAAGTTTATGGAACTTTGGGAGATGATGGCAAATTCACAGAAACAACCCCTTACAGTCCGAATTCACCCTATTCCGCTTCAAAAGCGGCATCAGACCATTTGGTCAGAGCCTACCATGAAACCTATAAAATGCCGGTCGTCATTTCTAATTGCAGCAACAATTACGGTTCTCATCAGTTTCCGGAAAAACTCATTCCGCTTTTCATTCACAACATCCGCAATAACAAGCCCCTACCGGTTTATGGTAAGGGAGAAAATGTGCGCGACTGGCTGTGGGTGAATGATCATGCCGCCGCCATTGACATCATTTTCCATAACGGAAGAAATGGAGAGACTTACAATATTGGCGGGAACAACGAATGGAAGAATATCGATCTGATACAATTGATGATCCGATTAACCGACCAAAAACTGGGCAGAGCAGAAGGAGAATCGCTGTCGTTAATCACTTATGTAAAAGACCGTGCAGGGCACGATTTCAGATATGCCATTGACAGCAGTAAGTTGATGAATGAATTGGGATGGGCGCCGAGCGTTACCTTTGAACAGGGATTGTCAAAAACCATCGATTGGTACCTCGAAAACGAAGAATGGCTTAACCATGTCACCTCCGGTGCGTATCAAAACTATTACGAAAAACAGTATTCAAGCAGATAATAACCACAGTCATGAAAGGAATCATCCTCGCCGGCGGAAGCGGCACCCGATTGCATCCTCTGACCCTTGCCATGAGCAAGCAGTTGATGCCTGTTTACGACAAACCGATGATTTATTATCCGCTGTCGACCCTCATGATGGCCGGTATTCGGGAGATCCTCATTATCTCTACCCCGCACGATTTGCCTCATTTTGAAAAACTATTGGGAGATGGAACCCGATTAGGATGCAAATTCAGCTATAAGGTTCAAGAAGTTCCCAACGGACTTGCTCAGGCATTTGTGATTGGTGAAGAATTTATTGGTGATGACAAAGTTGCCCTGATCTTAGGTGATAATATCTTTTTTGGGTCCGATCTGGAAATGCTGTTGACTGAAAATTCAGATCCTGAAGGAGGCGTCATTTTTGCCTATCACGTTTCTGACCCTGAAAGATATGGGGTAGTTGAGTTTGACGGCGCTATGCACGTGCTGAGCATTGAAGAAAAGCCACTCCAGCCAAAATCACATTATGCAGTTCCCGGATTATATTTTTACGACAATCATGTGGTAGAAATCGCCAAAAATCTGGAACCCTCAGCGAGAGGAGAATATGAGATTACCGATGTAAATAAAGAGTATCTGAAAAGAGGAAAGTTGCGCGTTGGATTGCTCAGCAGAGGCACTGCCTGGCTAGATACCGGCACTTTTGCCTCTTTGATGCAAGCCGGGCAATTCGTGCAGGTAATCGAAGAAAGGCAAGGCCTAAAGGTTGGATGCATAGAAGAAATCGCATATCAAAAGGGATTTATTGATGCCACGCAATTGAAAGAAATTGCCCGTGACCTCGTGAAAAGCGGCTACGGCAATTACCTTTTAAATTTAATTCATGCCTGATTCTACAGGGCATAAGAAATCCATGTTCTCACTGCTGTTGCAAACCGGCAGATTTCTTACTCCACTGCTAAAAAGAAAATGGATGGTGGCGTTGTCCCTATCCACATTGCTGATGCTTTTAGATTTTATCGGCATTGCCATTCTTATTCGCATTGTATGGGCCCTTGCCGGAGTCAATTCCATCAACTTTAAATTCAGCTTGCCCTTTTTTTTAGAGAAATCAGAATTAACCTTGGTTGGCATCCTGGCCTTGCTTTTTGTTATTAAAAATCTAATATCCCTGCTGATTTACCGTTTTATTCAAAAATTACTCTATCAAATCAGTTTGAATCTGGCAGAGAGCAGAACGCGATTTTTGCTTCAAAACCGGGTAGATTATGAACATACCGACTCGTCGAAAGAGGTGAATCAGCTATTCAATATTTCATTCTACTTTCCGGATGTCATTCTCACCTCCATCATTCAGTTATTTAACGAACTGCTGATGGCTATATCAATGATTTTGCTGGCAGTTTATCTCAGCGACAACCAATTGATTCTGATTCTTTTGATTTTGCTTCCGACGATGTATGCAGCATTTTATTTCATCCGAAAGAAGCTGGGGATGTATGGTCAAGAAATTAATCGCAATATTCCACTGTTGTACAATACGATTCAGGATAATGTTCATGGAAATGCGGATATCCGTTTAAACCGCAAGGAGGAGTACTTCACAAACCGCCTCTCGGATTTGCTAAAAAAGGTGCACCGCATGCGCAGGAAAAGTTCACTTGCCGGCACACAGCTCACTTTTAGAATATTGGAAAGCGTGGTGGTGATGTTTCTATTTGCTTTGCTTTGGCTGAATCGAAATTTAACCGGCACCGAAACCATGATTGCACAACTTTCTACATTGGGCGTAATCGGTGTGCGCATCATCCCCTCCTTGACCCGAATTCTCGGCTCCGCCAATCAGCTGCATCAATATCGATTTGTACTCGAAGGTTTAGCCTTTTCTCATCGTCAAAAAAAAGAACCCCTACAACCGACCGGGATCATTTTTGATAACTTAAAAATAGAAAATATATCCTTTGCCTATCATCCCGGTCAACCGATTCTGAAAAACATCCATTTCCAAATTAATCGTGGCGAAATAGTGGGAATTTCCGGTAATAGCGGTTCCGGGAAATCAACCCTTGCTGCGCTGTTGACTGGACTAATGGCGCCCGATTCAGGTGAAATTTTGATGAATGGCGAACCAACCCATGATCTTCCCGTTCATCAGCTGATTAAAGTTTCAATGGTGCAACAAGAAATCCATTTGCTCAAGGGGAATATTGCCCAAAACATTGCGCTGAGTTATGATGAGCCTGTATCCAAAGAAAAAATACAGGCGGTCTTGAAAAAATCGGCTTTAGCTTCTTGGGTAGACACGCTGCCTGACGGTATCAACACCCAAGTTGGCGAGTGGGGAAACCTGATTTCCGGTGGACAAAAACAAAGATTGGCCATTGCCCGTGCGTTGTATCATGAGGCCGATTTAATCATTTTTGACGAAGCAACAAGGGCATTAGACCACCAAACAGAGCTGGAAATACTCGATACCATTCGCGCATTGTCCCTGCAAGGCAAAGCCATCGTCATCATCAGTCACAACAAGGATGTTTTGTCTATTGCCAATAAAATAATACCTTTGGATAGCGTTTCCTGAATCAGGTTTCTCCTATCCAAATTAAATCTCCAGAACCATCGATGAAAATCATAAAAATTATATTGTTATCCCTGGTGGCGATATACTTGATTTTCAATTTGGCCGGTTGTTTCACCTTCAGAATGGGAGAAAAGAAACGGAACCGTTTTTTTGAAGATGCCCATCCGGCGGTACGCTTCGGATCAACCAAAAATAGCCCATCCGGCAATCAAGGTATATTTTTCGCTGAAACAACCAATGAGAGTGCCGAAAACTACCTTTTATTCATTCATGGTTCACCGGGTTCAGGCAGCAATTTCTATTCTTTTCTGAAAGACACCTCCCTCACCAAAGTAGCGCAAATCGGTTCTATCGACCGACCCGGATTCGGTTTCAGTCGCTTTGGAGTCGCAGAACCCTCATTGAAAAAACAAGCTGAACGGATTGAAACCCTATTGCAAAAACACAAAAATCAACGAATCATACTCTGTGGTCACTCGCTCGGCGCGCCCGTGGCGGTGCAAATGGCCTTGCTCTTCCCTGATTTGATTGAGGGTATATTTATCCTGGCCGGGAGTGTTGATCCGATTCTCGAACCCAAAGAGCCCTGGAGAAAACCGATGGACCATCCCTTGTTGAGTTGGTTACTTCCCAAGTCGTTCAGAGTCAGCAATCGTGAAATTATTCCACTAAAGAAACACTTGGAAACCATGAGTTTAGAATGGAAAAATCTTAGATGTAAGGTGTATGTATTGCAAGGGGGGAAAGATAAACTTGTGCATCCCGGCAATGCCGACTTTGTGGCTTCAAAAGTGCCATTAAACCAACAGACGATTATCCTCATTGAAGACGAAAACCACTTCATTCCTTTTACTAATCCTGAATTACTTACTCAACATATACTGAAATTTTTGAATCAATATGGAAAAGAATAAAAAGAAAAAAAACGCCAAACTCAAAAATATTCTCCACGTTAAAACATTCAGAAATGATTGGGAAGAACTCCAACTAAATTTAATGTTCACCTATCACTGGATGCAAAAAAAGCTCAAGGAGATCCATCAAAAACTTGAAGTGACTCCTCAACAATTTCAGGTATTGCGTATCATCGGTCTAAATAAACCGGACCCTGTAACCATCGAAGAGATCAAATCCAAAATTATTGAAATAGACGCAGACATGAG
>JBIIVF010000132.1:0-6593 GCA_044339595.1 Bacteroidia bacterium | reverse complement strand
TCCTTCATTGTGATATGGTTCCCCTTTTAATATTGTACACGCTCTGTATAACTGTTCTGCAAAAAATAAACGCACAATTTGATGCGACATGGTCATTGGTGACATCGATAAGATGTGGTGAGCCTTTAATCTCAATGCCTCATCAAAACCAAACATCCCCCCAACTACAAAAACCAAATTGCCCGTTTTGTTTGCCAGCCGATCTTGCAAGAATCGTGCAAAACCCATTGAATCGAATGAGTTTCCTTTTTCATCCAGCAAAATAAGCGTATCAAACGATTTCAAATTTTTCTCAATCAGCGCCATTTCCTGCTTTTTGAGTTCAGGAAGGCTCAGTTTACCCCGGTTTTTTACATCGGGTAATTCGATGATTTCAAATTTAAAATACCGATTGATTCGCTTTTGGTATTCCCCAACACCCTCCTTTATAAAACCGAAGGAAGTGTTCCCGATTGCGAGTAATTTAACAGACAAATTATTTGGCGATAATGTTCATTACTGCTGCCAAATCAGGAGAAAGGATGATTTCAATTCTTCGATTTTTAGATCGTGCTTCTTTGGTATCTGCACCATCAACGGGTTGATATTCACCCCTACCCGCCGGAATAATGCGGGTTGGTTCAATTTTCCCCTCTAAAACCATGATTCGCAATACAGAAGTGGCTCTTAAAACGCTCAAATCCCAATTGTCTTCAAATTTGGCGGTTTTAATGGGCACATTGTCTGTATGACCTTCAACCATGATGTCAAAATCTTTCTCCTTTTGTAAGGTTTCACACAATTTAAGAAGCGCCTCCCGTCCGGCTTTATCTACATCCGTTCTTCCACTTTGAAACAACAAACTCTCCTCGAGTGAAACATATACCTTTCCGCTCTCCTCATGCACCGCCAGACCAAGGGTTTTGTACGGCATGAGTGACTCAGTTAAAATCTTCTTTAAGCGATCGGTGGCAGAATCTTTCTGTGAAAGTAACCGTTGCAGCTCTTTTACTTTAATTTCTCTTTGCTGCAATTCCTTCTCAATAATTTTAAGATCTGCAGCTAATTTCTCACTGGCTGCCATATTGCGATTGAGCAACGCTTCCTTTTTGTCTAATTCCTCTTCTTTTTGTTGAAGTTTCTTTTCAAGATCCTTTAAAAGCGTCATCAATTCGGCCTGACTGCTAGAAGAAGCATCGATGATGCGCTTATAATTACTTTCGAGTTGCTCATAGGAAGTTCTCACTTTGGCATACAATGCTTCTGTCTCTTCCAGTTCTGTTTTGAGTCTAAAAAAATCCCTCTCTATTTGATCATTTCTTAAACGGAAATCTGTATTCTTTTGAGAAAGTGTATCAACACTCATTTGTAAAGAATCGCGAGAGACCTGACAAGCTTTATACTGATCATTCAATTCTTGAAATTTTCGTTGCGGTACACATGCCGACAAGAATAAAGTCAGAACGGTTACATATAAAAGGCTTCTTTCTTTCATGTTGTTATTGATTAAAGACAATTTCATCTTCATTCTGATCATAAAATTCAAGTTGCCCGAAATGAAAATCGGTTACAGGCTTAATCTGAATCCATTTTTTATATTTCAAAAACCACTTAAACCTGAGTGAAAATAGCCCCTTGGTGAAATATGCATGCAGATAAGGGTGCATCCATACCTCGAATTTACTAATTTTAAGTGAATTCACGATATAGTTTATCCTATTTTCTACTTCATCCCCGAGTAAATAACTCACATCCGCTTGTCCACTTCCCTGACACATCGGACATTGTTCTGTGGTTACTATATTGGTTTCAGGTCTTACTCTTTGTCTGGTAATCTGAATTAAACCAAACTTACTCATCGGCAGAATGGTATGTCTTGCTCTATCGGTGCTCATGGCAAGTGTGAGCGTATCGAACAATTTCTTGCGATAAACACTGCTATGGAGATCAATAAAATCGATAACAATAATGCCTCCCATATCGCGCAATCTAAGTTGACGAGCAATTTCTTCCGCCGCTTCAATATTGACTTGCAAAGCATAACTGTCTTGGGATGATTCTTTGTTTTGGCGACCACCCGAGTTCACATCCACTACATGAAGTGCTTCTGTATGTTCGATAACCAAGTATGCGCCACCCTGCAATGCCACGGTTTTGCCGAATAGACCTCTAATTTGACGATCAACCTGATAGTGACTAAAGATAGGTTCTTTGCCTTTGAAAAGTTTGATAACCTTTTCTAGCTGCGGGGATACTGTTGCTGTATAACTTCTTAGGTCGTCATAAAGTTTCTTGTCATTTACCGCAATATTGGTAATGGGCATGCTCAACAAATCACGAATAACAGATTGGGATCTGTTTACTTCAGCCAAGAGAAGTTGCTGAGATTGGGCGTTAAACAACTTTTTAACAGCGGTATCCCACCGCTGATATAAGTCCAATAGATCCTGATGCAATTCAGCAGCAGATTTACCTTGAGCCGCGGTTCTGCAAATGAGACCGTAGTTGGGGTGCTTTAAACTGGTAGATAACGTTTTGAGACGCTTTCGCTCTTCATTATCATCAATCTTCTTGGAAACACTTACCGTGTTTACAAAAGGCACCATAATAAAATACTTCCCGGCTATGGCAATTTCCATGCTCAGGCGAGGTCCTTTGGATGAGATAGGTTCTTTTATTACCTGAACCAAAACCAACTGATTTTTCTTGATTACATCAGAGATTTTGCCCGTTTTTAAAGTCTCGGGTTCTAAAACGAAATTTGAGAGGTCTCCCTGTTTTATGCCCCCTTCCATGGCCTGACGGGTCAGTTTTATTAACGAACGAATGTTCGGACCCAGGTCGTGATAATGGAGAAATGCGTCTTTTTCGTAACCTACGTCTACGAAGGCCGCATTTAATTCAGGCTTAATCTTTTTTACTTGACCCAAATAAATTTCTCCAACGAGAAAATTTTGGGAAGTACTTTCATGATGAAGTTCTACAAGCTTTTTGTCCCTGAGAAGGGCCACCTTCTCACCCGCTGAACTGACTTCTATAATAAGTTCGTTCGACATGGTGTGAATGGTTAGTGATTACTTTTTCTTATGTCTATTCTTTCTCAGTCTTTTCTTGCGCTTGTGAGTTGCAATCTTGTGTCTTTTTCTTTTCTTTCCGCTTGGCATGTGAAATGTCTTTTAATATTTAATATTTCAGCCCTCGCCTTTTATTTGGCCAAAGCTGCATGTCTTTCCGCTTTGGAGGTATTCCCTTTCTGACTGTATAAAAGTGCCAGATTTTTGTGATACTCCTTATTTTGGGGCTGCAAAGATACTAATTTTTCGAATCTTTCAATAGCTTTATCCGTCTGCCCACTTTTTACTGCTAAAATACCCAACTGATACAAAGCCATCTCGTTGTTGTTGTCTATCCGAACTACCTTCAGTAGCTTTTGAACTCCGTTCATTACATCTTCTTTGCGATATATGTCAATCATCGCAAGATTGTTAAGCGCATCTTTATTTTCTGGTTCTAATTTGAGGGCATCATTCAACAATTGTTCGGTACGCTTATTCAGTTGTGCCGTTAATTTTTCATCCTCCATCAGAGATGCCACTGAATCAATCATCAAAGCTGAAGTTATTTTGGATGAAGCACCTTCACTAGAAGCTTTTTCTGCCAAAGAAATGGCATAATTATAAGAATCCGGATATACCCCTTTGTCGCCTTCGCTTGAATGGGATTCTCCTTCGGCATGATCATGACTAACTTCCTCAACGGAAGTTGTTATTGACTTTTCTTTTACTTTTGAATCTTTGTTGAGACCCGGCAGCCACAATGCTGCCAAAATCCCAATCCCCAACACCAGCAAACCAAGTTGCTGAAAACTTCTCCTTGTCACTAATTGGAATGATTAAAGTAATTTTTTAACCTTATCGCTTTTCTTGATTTTATCGACAAAAGTTTTGGCTGGCTTAAACTTGGGAATAAAATGTTCCGGAATCGTGAGTTGAGTGTTTTTGGAAATATTTCTAGCCACTTTCTTCGCTCGTTTCTTGAGCGTAAAGCTGCCAAAACCGCGAAAATAAAGATTCTCCCCCTCTGCCATGCTGCTTTTAACCACTTTAAAAAAAGCTTCTACAGTTTCTTGTACAGTGACTTTTTCAATTCCGGTCTTTTCTGCAATTTCGTTGACTACTTCTGCCTTGGTCATAATCGGATAAATTAAATGTTGAAAAATTGGTTACCTAGTGCAATATTAAATGTTTTTGCTTTAAAATAATAAAAAAACCAAAATAACAGAAGTTTGTTCTCGACTTAGACCCCATGAAACACGCATATAATTTGTCTTCTACCCTCCGAAATTGGTATCGCAAAAACGCCAGAACCCTTCCCTGGCGAGAGACTCAAGATCCTTATCTGATTTGGTTAAGTGAAATTATACTTCAACAAACCCGTGTACAGCAAGGTCTTCCATATTTTGAAAAATTCAGATCTCTGTTTCCTGATATTCAATCCTTTGCATCGGCAGGTGAAGATGCGATTCTTAAAGTTTGGCAAGGATTGGGTTATTACTCCAGGGCAAGAAATATGCTTCGAACTGCTCAACAATTGGTGCGAGACCATGAAGGTCGATTCCCACCAACTTATGCAGCGCTTCTGCAATTGCCCGGCATTGGGGCATATACAGCTGCGGCCATCGCATCCTTCGCGTTCCAGCAGCCCGCAGCGGCCGTTGATGGGAATGTCAGGCGTGTTCTGTCTAGAATGTTTGCCGTCAATCTGAATACACAGGCATTGCAAAATTTGGCCACTGAAATTATGAACCCCGATTTCTCTTCAGAACACAATCAGGCTATGATGGAACTCGGTGCCACCATTTGTACCCCTCAAAAACCCGATTGTAGAAATTGCCCCTGGTTCGAAAATTGTCTCAGCGGACCAACGAATCAATGGGCAGAGTACCCGAAAAAGACCAAAAAATCGAAGCAAAAAATAAGGCATTTTCATTATTTTGTTCCTCTATTTGGCGGAAAAACCCTGATTCAACAGCGAAAACACGGGGATATCTGGCAGGGATTATGGGAATTCCCCGTGATAGAAACAAATTCAAAAAATCTGACCCATTCTCAATTTGAGGATTTTATAAGAAGTGCAACCAATTCCCCAACCAATTCGGAAAATCACCTTTCTACCGCACGATTTAAGCATGTCTTGACCCATCAAATTATTGAGGCCAGCTTTCATTTGTGGTCGTTTCCGGAAGATTGGTCTCCTAAATCTGATTCAAAAATCGTGGAAATTGAAGAAATCCATATTAAATTTGCATGTTCTCGGCTTACTGAAAAATATTTACAGAGTCGAGATTTTTTAAACTATGTCGGTCAATAAAGTAATACTCATCGGTAATATCGGGGCTGACCCCGAAGTTCGATATCTGGACAGCAATAAAGTTGTTGCCAATATGCGCTTGGCTACTACAGAAGGGTATAAAGACAAGGAAGGCAATCGCGTTACCCAAACAGAATGGCATAATTTAGAAATGTGGGATGATCTGGCCAAAATTGCTGAAAAATATATCCGAAAGGGAAAAGAAATATACGTTGAAGGAAAAATCAAAACGGATACCTGGCAAGATAAAGAAGGCAACAACAGATATACCACAAAAATTAGGGTAACCTCGCTTACCCTCTTGCGCGGAGGAAATGAAAATCAATCTGCCGATCATGGCAAGAACCAAACAAATCCTTCTGAAAATATTTCCTCTTCTCCCAATCCAGCCAAAGAAAATGCGGTTGAAGATGATCTGCCATTTTAATCAATAATCTGTGGACAGCGAACCGGGCCCTTCGAATATTATATTTTCAATCCTGTTAGGAGTACTGAAGGAGAATTGGCTTCAGGAATTATCCTTTGTATCTGTTTCTCTTATTTTCGTAGTAATTCTGATTTGCTTATCTGCAATGTTCTCTGCCTCAGAGAACGCCTTTTTTAGCTTGGGCCCCACTGAAATGGTTGAATTAAACAATGACCATTCTATCGGAGCCAAAACTGCCATTCGTTTGCTCAGTGAACCTGACCGTCTCAACGCCTCCAGGAATTTGCTGGCACTTATTTTATTGCTGAATAACTTCGTCAATATTGCCATCGTTATTATTTCAGGAGGCGTGCTATCGGCCATTTTTGATCTGGAAAATTATCTTGTACTTGCCTTCATATTGCAAGTGGTTGTCATCACTTTTATGCTCGTATTGCTGGGTGAAGTGATCCCTAAAATTTACTCTACCCAAAATAACTTAAAAATCGCTCGTTTTACTTCTGTTCCATTATTCTGGATGCAAAAGATTTTTTATCCACTCACATGGCTCATTACCAAAAGCACCTCGGTTTTTGATCGCTTTTTGGACCAAAACTCCTATCGGGTTTCCGTTGAAGAGTTAAACCACGCCATTGAAATTGCAGGGGTAGAAAATACCCCGGATGAAAAAAACATACTTCGTGGTTTGGTAAATTATGGCAATATCAGCGTAAGGCAAATCATGCGAAACCGAATGGACGTAAGCGCCGTTGATGTTTCTGTCTCTTTTGATGAGTTGTTGAGAAAAGTAGAAGATTGGGGATACAGCCGATTGCCG
>JBIIVF010000103.1:0-8564 GCA_044339595.1 Bacteroidia bacterium | reverse complement strand
GCCGGTTTATGACGAGACCTTCGATGATATCAAAGGAATATTATATATCAAAGATTTGGTTCCATTCATTCATGAAGGCGGTAACCACGAATGGCAATCGTTGATGAGACCTCCATTTTTTGTTCCGGAATTTAAAAAGATTGACGATTTACTCAATGATTTTCAGGATAAACGCACACACCTCGCCATTGTGGTGGATGAATATGGCGGTACTCAGGGAATCGTAACCATGGAAGACGTACTCGAAGAAATCTTTGGTGAGATTAAAGATGAGTTTGATGATGAAGAACAGAACTACTCTCAAATTGATGAGCATACCTTTTTGTTTGAAGGCAAAATTTCGTTAAATGACGTTTGCAAAGTATTTAGCCTTGACAATCAGTATTTTGCAGAGGTTAAAAGTGAATCGGATACGTTGGGTGGCCTGATCATGGAGATTGCACAAAGAATTCCTCCCAGAGGATATCGTGGGGCATTCAAGCAGCTTACATTTGAAGTGGAGGCCGCTGACAAGCGCAGAATAATACGTGTTAAAACTTCGTTGGTTCAGGAAAACAATAATGATGAAAGTATCGATTAAACTATTTGTCCTTGTTTTATTGGCATCCTGTGCCGAATATACCCCAAAACCTCATGGTTATCCTAAAATAGAATTCCCTGAAAAAGAATTTGAAACATTCAAAAATGAGTGTCCTTTTGAGTTTGACAAACCCGTGTACAGCCATATGATTGCCGATACCGGAGATCATACTCAAAAATGTTGGTACAATTTGTTCTTCCCTTCATTTGACGCAACCCTGCACCTGAGTTACAAATATTTTGAAGATAAAAATCAGCTCGATTCGATGATGGAAGACGCTTATAAGTTGGTATTTAAACACACTATCAAAGCAGAAGAAATTGATGAATCAGCGTTGACAACCCCATTCGGAAACAATGGCGTTTTTTATACCATTTCGGGAAATACAGCCACCCCTTTTAATTTTTTCATCAGTGATGAAAAGCATCATTACATGCGTGGAGCCTTTTATTTTAACAATCATACAGAAAGGGACAGCGTAATGCCGGTGGTTGACTTTGTAAAAGCGGATGTAATGCAGATGATTAAAAGCCTGAAATTCTCAGGACAAATGCTAAAAAAATAAGCCGCCCGATTTACTCAGACGGCTTAATACTTATCAGAATTGCCAAAACTATTTCTTCAATTTTAGCGCATAGGCTTCTTTTTTGCCATCAGGCATAACCCCTTCGATCAGCACCGCTCCTTCTTTATCTTTAAGCATGGTTTGGATATCTTTGGTAGTATAGACCGGTGATTTGTCTATGCTGGTAATCACAAATCCTTCCTCAAGTCCTTCATCTTTGAATGCCCCTTTACCGAGTTTTTTCAGCACCACGCCATTTCGAATATTCAGGCGCAACTTTTCATCTCGACTTAAATTCTCGAACGCAGCACCATGCAAAATAGCTTCTTCTTTGGATGATTCCTTCACAATTTCGGTTTTACCTTCTTTGCTTCTCAGCACAATTTCGGCTTGCCTGATTTTATTATCTCGATTGATCGTCAAATTCACCTTGTCGCCCGGATAATATTTGCTGATTTGTTCTTGAAGATCGGAAGCACTGTTCACCTCCACATTGTTAATTTTGAGAATCACATCCCCCTTTTCGATGCCTCCTTTGTCAGCGGCACTGCCTGAGACCACTTCAGGAATGTAAACACCTTTAATTTCCTTAATGCCTTTTTCATCGGCCAATTCAGCTGTCAGGTCTTGAATTTTAACCCCCAAAACAGCTCGTTTCACTTCTCCGTACTTCAATAAATCATCCAACACTTTTTTGGCGATATTCACAGGAATGGCAAATGAATATCCGGAAAAACTTCCTGTTTGTGAGGCGATGGCGGTATTGATCCCTACGAGTTCACCGTTCACATTCACCAATGCCCCGCCACTGTTTCCGGGATTAACAGCCGCATCGGTCTGAATAAAGTTTTCAATGGCCCATTCAGTATTTTGACGCAACAAATTGATGTTTCTACCCTTGGCACTTACAATACCTGCCGTTACTGTGCTGGTCAAATTAAATGGATTGCCCACGGCAACGACCCATTCTCCAACTTTTAAAATATCAGAATTGCCAAACTTTAAAAATGACAATTTGCTCTCTGTAATTTTCAAAAGTGCTAAATCTGTTTCAGGATCCCTCCCCACAAGTTCTGCTTCATAAGTGCGCTTATCGTTCAAAACTACCTCAATTTTGGTTGCATTTTCAATCACGTGGTTATTGGTTGCGATATAGCCATCCGGAGTGATGATGACTCCCGAACCGGTTGCTTCCTGTGGCATGTTTCGCATTCCGGGATCTTGAAAAAATTCAAACGGATCAAAGAAACCTTCGGGTGCCTGTTTAGAGGTGGTACCTCTTGACATGGTTGTTTTGATGTGCACTACAGCCGGAGTAGACAGTTCACTCACTGCCACAAAGTCAATCCCGGTTTGATCGAGATTAATTTTTCTGCTGGCAAACCAACCGTTGTTTTGCATGTCTTCTAATGAACGTGATTCATTCCTTTCAAATAGCTTGTTGATGCCCAAAGCCATGAGTGCGCCTACAAGGGCAATCGTTAAAATTCCTGCGATTTTCTTCATTCTTTTCATACTTCTGAATTTTGATTTTTCCTTTAGCAAAATCTGTTCCTTTATTATTTGATTCAATGTTCGATATTTGTAACGTTTAGCAATGAAAATTTGTGCTGTGGCATTTACCTTTATCGACCAAAGTCTATTAACTGTCTGTTAAATGTTGGGATCAAGTAAACTTACTGACCAGCAGATGATACAAGAAATCAAAAAGGGCAATCAAAAAGTCCTGGTGATGATGTATAAGCAACATATTTCAATGGTGAAGAACTTTGTTCGCAAAAACAGTGGTGCGGAAGAAGATGTGCCAGATCTAATACAAGATGCGGTTATTGCTGTTTGGCAAAACGCTCAGAAACCGGGTTTCGAACTAACCGTTAAACTCAGCACCTATATCATGAGTATTGTTAAAAATCTCTGGTATAAACAATTGAGAAAAAAAGAGCGCATGACCCGCATGGATGATGGTGCTTATGAGGATGTTGCAGCTGACGGACGAACCTCTAACCAAATGGACATGCAGGTAATCAAGGAATACGTTAAAAAACTGGATGAAACCTGCAGACAACTTTTGTCTTACTTTTATTTCGATGAATTAGACAACAAGGTAATTGCAGAAAAAATGGGATTTGCCAATACGGATGTGGTAAAATCTAAAAAATATCAGTGTTTCAAGAAACTAGAGAAAGACGTGAGAACGCATTACAATAAGGAAGATTTCTTCAATTGAAGTCATGATTAAAAATCAAGAACATATTGACTTATATATCGAAGGTTTGCTGAAGGGCGATGCATTGATTCAATTTGAGAAAGCCATGCAAGATGATGCTGCATTTGCCGACTATGTTCAAACCCAAATGGCCATCGTTGAAGGTATTAAATCTGTTCGTCATGATCAACTTAAAGACTTTTTAAAACAAGAACTTGAGAAAGAGCCCATTGTAAAGCCCATTTTCAGCACTCGTATTTATTGGGCAGTAGCGGCTTCTTTGGCATTTTTGGCTATTTTCTACTTTACATTTAAATACAATCTACTCGATAAAGTTCAGCCGATTGTTCAAAACACAGAAATACTGGAGAATCCTGATACCGCCGCGTTAGCAAGTGCTGAGAAAGATGTTGAGAGTCTGACTCCTGTTCTGCCACCGCCCACAGTTCAAGAGTTCGAAGGTCAGCATCCTGAAATTGTGGAAGAAATAGAATCAAGTGAAACGGATTATCTGGATGATGCAGAGGGCATACCACCCGTAGCAGAAATTAAAGAGGCGGCTGCAGATGTTGAAGTTAAGCAGGATAGACTTTGGGCCGCGAGGTATTATCCAATCAAGGAACACGCTTTAACTGCGACAAAAGACAAAGTGGCTGAATCTGATTCGGAACTTAAAAAAACACCCACATCAACCAAAACTGAGAGAAATATTCCTGAAAGTGGTGGGGATTCTAAAAATGAGGGCCCTGAAGTAGCGGATGTTGAAAAAGCTCAAACCACCGTGAAGGTAGAATTTTGGCAATCTATCGTCAATTTTAAAGGGTATACTTATAGCGGAATTCTGATGAAACTATACGGAATTGAAGGCGGGGCCAGTGTATCTTTGCATTCAATACAAGGAAAAGTTTACTTACAATGGAATAAGGATTTTTATTACTTGCCGGTGAGCAATACCTATAGGAGTTACGAAAAAGTAACCGATGAAGCCATCCTTGAAATTCTAAGAAAATAATTATTAAAATCTTCAAAGTAGTGAATTTACCGTTTTATAAATATCAGGGAACCGGCAATGATTTTGTGATGATTGACAATCGCTCCAAGCTCCTCAATGCCGATTTGATCAACGTTTCCAACATTTGTGACCGCAGATTTGGCGTAGGTGCAGATGGTCTGATTCTGATTGAGCAGCACGACGAACTCGACTTTAATATGATCTATTTCAATTCAGATGGAAGTCGCAGTTTTTGTGGAAATGGAAGCCGTTGCGCAGTTTCATTCGCCAAAAAAATGGGTATAATTCAACAAGAGACTTACTTCTTATCTACCGATGGTGAGCATTATGCGAGATTTGAGCAAGACTGGATTCATCTTCAAATGCACAATGTTTCACAAGTTGAAATAGGAGAGTATTTTTATATCCTCAACACCGGTTCTCCGCACTTTATTCAATTTATTGATGATGTAGCCACATTTGATGTAGTCGGTGAAGCTAAGAAAATCCGATATAACGACCGTTTCAGCCAAACGGGGATCAATGTTAACTTCGTTGAAGCTGAAGGTGAAGTGCTCAAAGTGCGCACCTACGAACGTGGTGTTGAAAATGAAACCCTTAGCTGTGGTACCGGCGTAACTGCTGTGGCTTTAGCCCATCACTTAAGAGTTTCAGGTAACAAAGGAGAATTTCTGCAGAAGATTTCTACCCCGGGAGGGAACCTGAGCGTACGATTTCAATATGATGGTATCGCTGAATTCAATCATATTTTCTTGGCGGGTCCGGCCGAAGAAGTATTTCAGGGAAACATTCATTCAACCGTATTTTACCCTCAATCTGCCGAAATAAACCGTTGATTTTTCTGACAATTTGTCATTAAGTCCTATTTTTGCATGATAAAATTGTGCAAATGACAGATATCCTAACAGAGTCGGCTACCCATGATCATCTTCAGGCCTCGAAAGCTGTTAAAAATCTATATATAGAAAGTTATGGATGTGCCATGAATTTCGCAGACAGTGAAATTGTGGCCACCGTGATGGCAGAAAACGGCTATCAAACTACAGGAAATGAGCATGAAGCAGATGTGATATTCATCAACACCTGCAGCATTCGCGACAATGC
The DNA here is from genome assembly GCA_044339595.1 of Bacteroidia bacterium. Lineage (GTDB taxonomy): Bacteria > Bacteroidota > Bacteroidia > NS11-12g > UBA9320 > CAZTGZ01. Next base: position 3,097 of record JBIIVF010000103.1, on the reverse strand, counting down.
AGAATTAAAAATTCGGCATAGACTTATACAGCTTAAAGGTCATAAAAAGAAGAATAAAAAACTGATCGTAGGTGTTTTGGGCTGCATGGCAGAACGCTTAAAAAAACAGCTGCTCGAAGAAGAAAAGCTTGTAGATATAGTAGCCGGCCCAGATGCTTACCGCGAATTGCCTTCACTTATCAGTGAAGTGGAAGATGGTAATAAAGCGATCAATGTGGTGCTTTCCCTTGAAGAAACCTATGGTGAAATTGCCCCTACCCGTTTGAATACAAATGGAGTCACCGCCTTTATTTCTATCATGAGGGGATGCGATAACATGTGTAGTTTTTGTGTAGTTCCCTTTACCCGAGGGAGAGAACGAAGTCGTGACCCTGAGTCGATCCTCAATGAAGTAAAAGATCTAGAATCAAAAGGCTTCAAAGAAATCACCCTGCTTGGCCAAAATGTCGATTCTTATCTATGGTTTGGTGGCGGTCCTAAAAAAGACTTTTCAAAACTCAGCGAAAGTGAAAGAGAAAGTCACGTTAATTTCGCCCGATTACTCCGCATGTGCGCAACGTCGGCACCCGATGTGCGTTTTAGGTTTTCAACCTCTCATCCCAAAGACATTACAGACGATGTTTTGTTTGCCATGCTTGCCCATCCGAATATCTGCAAATACATACATTTACCTGCCCAAAGTGGAAACAGCAGAGTCCTCGAATTGATGAATCGCGGTTATACAAGAGAATGGTATATGAACAAAGTGGCACGGATTCGAGAAATTATGCCTGAATGCGGAATTACCTGCGATATCATCACCGGATTTTGTTCAGAAACAGAAGCGGAACATCAAGATACCTTATCCTTAATGGAATGGGCACAGTTCGAATTCTCCTATATGTACTTCTATTCTGAAAGACCCGGAACGCTGGCGGCTCGAAAGTTGGAAGACGATATACCGGAAGAAATAAAAAGACGCCGATTATCAGAGGTCATTGTTTTACAAAATAGGATTTCAAAAGAAAAAAACCAACAAAGAATCGGTAAAACTCATTTAGTTCTGATAGAAGGTTCCTCAAAAAAATCTAAAGACGACTGGATGGGTAAAAATGATGAGAATATCGTGGTGGTCTTTCCGAAAGGCGATTTCAAAAAAGGCGATTATGTGGAAGTTTTTGCAGAAAGAGCCACCACAACCAGCTTGATTGGAAAAGGTTTACGCAAAGTGAATATAGGATGAGGAATTGGGTCTATGTTTTGTTTTTATTGCCCTTCATTTTTGGATGTAATGGGAAGAATAAATCCGAAAAAGATAGTTCCAAAGACATGGCTGAAACGCAGAAGAAAGATTTTCATTATTCTACTGACGTTATTTGGCTTCATCCTGATTTCAATCAATCATCCCTGCTTCAAGATTCATTATTAGAAGCATTTGGCCATTCATATCCGGTTAGAATTTTCAAGGATTCTTCGGGAAAAATTTGGCTCAATGGATGGGAAAATTTGATTGATTTTAATATCGATCCCGATTGTGGCGATAAATTTTTTGAATACCTGGTTCCTTTAGATACTGCCCTAAATAATATGACCGGGGATAAAGATAGCTATTACCGCTATTTCAGCATGAATGACTTTTTTAAGAAAAGTGGTAAAAAATTCATCATCAAAGAAGTGAACCATCGCAATGCTCCGGCAGGAATCGTGTTTGAACACAAAAACGTCAATTTATATTTTGTCGGGAATCTGAAAGAAAGAAATGTAATCCTCACACAAGCGTCCATAACCGATGCCTTTGATAAAGAAATAGAAATCACGTCTATTTTATATAACCTTACTAACCGTCCTATTTCTGAATACAATGGCACCATCACCATCACAGAAACTACAGGACTGAAAGACACCACCATTGTTCAAAAGGTTAAGCTCGGACCCATAAATTTATTAACCAAAGAAATTCCGCCTTATTCAGTGCAAATGGTCAAGAAAAAAATTCCAAATAAGGTAAAATCTCGTGAAACAAAGTTTAGATATTTTACTGACAATTGGGAATCCATTAGTTATAAGTACAGCAGCGATACCACCACCCAAAAATTGAATTACTGATAGATGGATATTCAACAAATCAAACAACGTTTTGGCATCATCGGAAATTCACCCCGATTGAATTATGCTCTTGAAACAGCCATTAAAGTGGCACCCACCGATATTACAGTCTACATTCAGGGAGAAAGTGGTGTTGGAAAGGAATCCTTTTCTAAAATCATTCATCAACTTAGTACGCGCAAGCATGGTCCTTTTATGGCCCTTAATTGCGGGGCTATTCCTGAAGGAACCATCAACTCTGAATTGTTTGGTCATGAGAAAGGCGCTTTCACCGGTGCTGCAGACTCACGGAAAGGGTATTTCGAAACTGCGAATGGAGGAACGATATTTTTAGATGAAATCGGCGAACTGCCACTCGAAACCCAATCCAGATTGCTGCGGGTGCTTGAAAATGGAGAATTTATTCGGGTGGGCTCATCCAATGTGATCAAAACAGATGTTCGGGTTGTAGCCGCTACCAATAAAGATTTGTATGAAGAATCACAAAAGGGAAAGTTCAGAGAAGACCTTTACTACAGAATTTCAACCATTCCTTTGCGGGTACCCGCTTTAAGAGAACGTCCGAACGACATTTATCTTCTTTTTAGAAAATTTGCAGCTGATACAGCAGAAAAATATAAAATGCCGGAAATCAATCTAACCGCTGAAGCCGAACAATTGCTCACACAATATAGATGGCCCGGTAATATCCGACAGTTAAAAAACATTGTCGAACAAATTGCCGTGCTGGAAAAACAATCTTTAATTGATGCAGAAACCTTGAAACATTATCTTCCTGCCGAAAGTAATTTGCCCATGGTTGTGCCAGGAAATCATGGAAGATTGAATCAGGATTTTTCAGAAAGAGACATTTTCTATAAAGTGCTTTTTGACCTGAAAGCAGATATGCAAGATTTGAAAAAAGTGGTTTACGAATTGCTCATGGGCAATCAAAATCGTGCAGAAGTCTTAAAAGAAAATGAAGCCATTATCAGAAGGGTCATGTCGTCAGGGAGAGATGAAACCGACACCC
>JBIIVF010000051.1:0-15171 GCA_044339595.1 Bacteroidia bacterium | reverse complement strand
TGGTTCAAGTGTGTATGTGTATGTGTATGTATTTGTAAAGCTACCATTCTTCAATATCTGCGCAATCCGTCCATCCGCCCCATCCGCGATTCAGACACCTTTTTGACTTAGAATCAATCGTCTAAATTCCGCCTTTTTTGCTCCAAAATTGATAAGCAGACCTATTTCGTATTTATAGGCTTTTAAGTAATTTAACGTTTGGGCTAAGTGTACATCTTCCAGTTCTGAAACAGCCTTTAATTCTACCAAAACGACTCCTTCGATGACAAAATCTGCCCTTCTTAACCCAATGGGCTCATCCATATCTTTGTAATAAATCTCCTGTTCCGATTCTCTGATAAAATTCAGTCCGGCCATATGTAACTCATACGCCAAGGCCCTCTGGTAAATCACCTCTTGAAAGCCATTTCTCAAGAAGTTGTGAACTTCAAACGCTGCGCCAATGACCTTCTGCGTTATATCTCCATGCAATAAGTTATTATCCATATCTCTGTAATCCTTAAATCCTCCTAATCTGTGATTCAGACATTTATCCGTGTAATCCTTTCATCCGCCTAATCCGCGATTCAGACAATCTTCCTTCAAATTTCTAATTTCTAATTTTAGTTCCATCACCACTTCGGCGAGGCTGCGCACATCGCGGGTGGCGGCCTGGGCGGCATCGGGGAGGTCGAAGGTGGTGTAGCCGCGGGCTTTCCATACTTCTACCACCTGATCGGCAGATACGGTGTAGGGGGCGTACTCTTTATTGTCTGATATCAACAGGAGCTGTTTCGATTCTTCGAGTTGATTCACCACCCGCTTATACACTACGCCATCATCCAGAGTGACGATGATGCAGCAGGTGTAATCCTTTAGGGAAGACCAATCCTGTACATATTCTGCCAGCACGTACGCTCCGGCGGGAACGGGCAGCATGCTGTCTCCGCGAATCTGAAAAATGCGGCAGGTTCTGCCCTTGGAAAGCTCCGGAAAGGGCATCTGAAACTGTGACAACTGCCGGATAAAGTCCACATCTCCGTACCCTGTTGCATAACCGGCAGAAGCTTTTACAGGCACCAGCGGAATGGTTTCTGTGTTGGCATTGGCCTGCAGGGCAATGGGCAGAATGCGCAGGTTGTTTCCTTTAACATCGGTTTGCCGGGTATTTTCTGTACCTACATCCTGACCAAGCAGGGCGTCTATGCTCATTCCGAAAAAGGCGCTGATGGCTTGCAGGGTTTGCAACCTCGGCTCGGCCCGGCCCTCTTCATAGGCCCCTACCACCGCCCTCTTGGCACCGATGCGCTCGGCAAATTCTGTTTGTGTAAGCCCCTTTTCCTTCCGCAAACGACGGATGTTATCTCCCAATATGCTCATGTTATTGTCAATTTTGACGCTAAAATAATTATTTTGCTAATATTTTGAGCAAAAAGAGATTTTTTTTCGACGAAAGAGAAAAATTAGGAAGAGATTTGATTTCAAAATTCAGACAACCAAGAGAATTAAATTATTATGACGTAAATGTTGCAAATATAAATAGTAAATAAACACCGTATTAATTACGTTCGATAAACGTTTAATAAAACTCACTTAAACAATTGATATATGAAAAACATTATTAATCGGCAAAATGGTGCATTCAGAATGATCGTGACGATTATACTATTGCTATTGCTAAATTCTAGTAAAGAAGCTCAAGCACCGTTAAAAATAAAGTCAATTACATCATATACAGATAACATCGATTACTCGGCAATTACATATTACGGCGGTGTATTGGTATTTAGCAATGAAACCAAGATTATGGAAACCATAAATAAATTATCAACACAGTATGACGAACATGATGAATGGTTTCTTGATCAATACGACACATTAAGTGTCGATTCATTAAATGAGATTGAGCTAATCATCGGACATAACTCAAATTTACCTTATGAAAATTTTCAAGATAGTTTTGTAGGGTTTAATTCCTTGTGGAAAGTAATTAATGATGACGAGGAGTATTGGTTGGCTAATTCTGATACCCTGATCATTGATTCCGATCCCGACAACCATTTCATTCAAGAAGATGAACTTCGATGTGTACTCAATGAGGAAGCAGAAGTTGCCACTCAAAACAAAGTAATTAAATTCTATGATGGCTACTATTTGGAAATATACGGTGGTGGATTAGATACATTGCTCGCATGTAGGGACTCGCTAAATTTAGGCTCAATTAATCCAGATAGTTTAACAGATGGATTAAATAGTCATCAGACTTTGGGTATAACAATAGTTATTTTTAAAATAGGAGGTGGAGGGTCATCGGCCCCCGGGTGCAATCCCCAAACTTTAAAGCGTGATGCAGGTTTCAAATCGAACGGTTCTAATCGAAAAATTAAATGGTCCCTGTGGATTGAAAACATACAATTGACAAATGGTAATGTGCATTCAAAGACAAAGAATTATAGAAAGAAGTCTAATGGAAAATGGGAAAAGTACCGAGATAATGTTTTCGCCAAGTGTTTTGGAATAATGACAATTCCAATAGATTGTGATGAACATGAGTTTGAATGCGAAACTCAAACCAAGAAAAAAAGAAAGATTCAAGTGAAAGGATGTGTCTTTGGACTAACGAAAGCAAATTCTGGAGATGTTGAAGGCGTTCATACAGGTGCCGGTGGGGCTTCGTACGATTCAAAATTGTTGTTTTGAGTGCTATTAGAAGATACGCTCAATTTAGTTTGTAGTAAGTATTTGTTCTAATCGACGCTTTATGAAAACATTGTTTTGTCTTCTACTAATTGCCTTTCTCAATACCGCTTTAGGGCAAATTTATTCCGACATTAGACAGTTAAATTTTGGAACTAGGGTATATAATGGACTTAGTGCATTGGGGCCGTCAAAACAGTTTAATATAATCCCTGCACCGGCACCTTCACTGAGCATTTCATTATTGAGCCGAGTATATTCTGACAAGTATTTCATGAGAACGGAGCTGGGAGCCTCAATCTACTCATATGGGTATAAATTCAATATTAATGTGCCTACAAATTCAAAATACTTCAATCCGCCTCATTTTACTTCATATGATGGCAAAGAGCGCGTTTTAATGGCTCCTACTTCTTATCTTTCCATTTCGATTGGTAAGCTATTCAAATTGGGTAATCGCTCTAAAAACACCATGTTTATTGAAAAAGCAATATTATTAAGTGGCGGTATAAGCCTAAATGTACTTCCCATATTTGAATCTGTGACGTCTTATCATTATGTAATAAAAAATGATTCTACGGATCATTTGGGAGCACTTTATGCAGTGTATAACCCAAAAAGAATGCATGGTGATCTATTTTTAGAACTTGATTATCATTTCAGATTGAAGAAAAGATTAAATGGTATAAGGGCTAAATTTAATTACTCTCCATCAAAATTCATCTTGACACAATTCTCTGCCGACCTTGATCCGGTGATATTTACGAACCTCGAAAGAAAATCAATGGGATATATTGAGATTGGTTACCGTTTGGGAATAAATAAGATCAAGAAAAATGAATTCTAAATATACCCCGCTTTCGATGATCTTAGCCGTTTAATCATGTTCCCTATCGAAGAAATCATTAGACAATTTTTCAACTTCAAAAACAAGTTTGATCATTCCCATCTATTCTTCCTCCATCGGGGTCTCCCGCAGGGGACCCCGATGATATGCCCGAATATGTCAAACATATAAATTCCGATAATCTGTTATCCATTGGTTAGGTTCATTATTTTCGTAAAAAGCTGCAGAAGAATACGCATACTTTGTAAAATCTGTCGCCAAAGCCCATTTCCCATGGCATGGGTTGCGATGCATATACTCCAATTTTACAATGAGCATCTCTTTTGTTAATATTTCCTTTGCATCAAATGAGTCGACAAATACCTTGTGTCTTTGGCCTTTTACTCTTTCTCTCCGAGTGAGATGATCCTGAAGTGTACTCAAGACCTCTAAATATTCCTTATACTTCAAACCGGCAACCATTTCATATGCGAGGAATCTCTTTGCGTTTGAAATTATCTGATTGATCGTTTTCGGACAATCATCGAGAAGATATAGAATGCCATGAAAGTGGTTGGGCATAATCACATACCCTAAATTCATAACTCGTATGCTCGGCAAATATGTGAACCATTTTTCAAAGGCCGGAAAGGCATTTGCCATTTCAATGAGCGAATACCATTTGTAGCAAGTGAATGTTACAAAGTATGCCGTATTTTTTTCTGTTTGAGCTTTATGTGTTGCCATGATTTTACCTTTTTGAGCATCGGGGTCCCCGCGTCATCTTTTCGGCTCTATTCTCCTTTTCTCTTTCATCAGAATTCTGCCCCCGCTCATGCCACACGATTGCGGGAGACCCCGATGGAGGAAAAAATTTCTTTGTCCTATTCTGCAATTCTATACTCATATTTCTGACTTCTAATTTCTGCCTTTTCACTACTCTTTCCTCATTTCTAATTTCTAATTTCTAATTTCTAATTTTAGTTCCATCACCACTTCGGCGAGGCTGCGCACATCGCGGGTGGCGGCCTGGGCGGCATCGGGGAGGTCGAAGGTGGTGTAGCCGCGGGCTTTCCACACTTCAACCACCTGCGCTGCGGATACGGTATAGGGAGCATAGTCTTTGTTGTCTGATATCAACAGGAGCTGTTTCGATTCTTCGAGTTGATTCACCACCCGCTTATACACTACGCCATCATCCAGAGTGACGATGATGCAGCAGGTGTAATCCTTTAGGGAAGACCAATCCTGTACATATTCTGCCAGCACGTACGCTCCGGCGGGAACGGGCAGCATGCTGTCTCCGCGAATCTGAAAAATGCGGCAGGTTCTGCCCTTGGAAAGCTCCGGAAAGGGCATCTGAAACTGTGACAACTGCCGGATAAAGTCCACATCTCCGTACCCTGTTGCATAACCGGCAGAAGCTTTTACAGGCACCAGCGGAATGGTTTCTGTGTTGGCATTGGCCTGCAGGGCAATGGGCAGAATGCGCAGGTTGTTTCCTTTAACATCGGTTTGCCGGGTATTTTCTGTACCTACATCCTGACCAAGCAGGGCGTCTATGCTCATTCCGAAAAAGGCGCTGATGGCTTGCAGGGTTTGCAACCTCGGCTCGGCCCGGCCCTCTTCATAGGCCCCCACTACGGCCCTTTTGGCACCGATGCGCTCGGCAAATTCTGTTTGTGTAAGCCCCTTTTCTTTCCGAAAACGACGGATGTTATCTCCCAATATGCTCATGTTATTGTCAATTTTGACGCTAAAATAATTAATTTGCTAATATTATGAGCAAAAAGAGATTTTTTTCGACGAAAGGAAAAAATCCAAGGTTCTCAGATGCATTTCCCTTTCCTTATTTTAAAATCGCTTTGTCATCCGGTTTATTTACTTAAAATCAGTGGTAGGTGAGAGACTTTGATGGAGATAATTAATGACAAATTTATTACATAAAATATTTGACATACAAATTGGAAGGAAGGTATTTTGATTAAAAAGCCTAAATGAAAACAAAACAACTTATAACAATACTTCTTTTAATAACAAGCATTCAATCAAAAGCATTCTTAACTGACAAAATTAAAGAAGGCACAACTCATTTAAGAATAAATTCATCACTCCGCGATAGCCTCATCGAGCTTTGCTATGATGATGCAGTGTTGGCAATGAAGTCTTTAAATAATGCTCAACTTTACGGTGTATGGTTGGAAAAATTAAATCAAGCAAAAAATTCGGGTGTTAATGATAGTATAGAGTATTATATACAATTAGTTATAGATGAAATCAGCATGGAATTGTGCGACACAACAAATCTATCTGCATTCCTAGATTTCAATACTTTTGTAGAAGGATGGATGGTTCCAGCATCTGTGCACATACCGGACAGTTCAATGATTAATATTTTTTGTCATATTTATGATTTTGTACCGGGTGAGGGTGGCTCAATTCCATATTACGAGAATCCGCCAGAGTGTAATTGTAACAAATCTTCTCTTTTCGGAGCATGCCAAATATTCGGAAATGATTGTAAAACACAGCAGTGCACGTATCATACACTTGGATGTGGTTTCATTGGCGCATACCAATGTAATGGCAAGTGCGACGACGTTCCCCGACCCACTTATCCATCAATACCATGTTACTAGTGTCCAACAACCGCTATCGTTCCCTTCTTATGGGGATATTTTGCACAATAATTAGTTATATCACCACTATTTGGCTGAACGAATATTTTGGTGGATTTATCGCCCTTTTTTCGACTTGGTTATTTATCCATTTCGATAAAGGGAAAGCCAATATCTTATATCTCATGTTTCCAGTAGCTTGGTTGATTTTTATAACCATAACAAATTCGTTTTTCTCTTACATACCCCTTCTTGCAATTGCCGGAATGTCATTAGGCATTTTGCAAAAAAAATATTCCCCAAAGATGGTATATGGTTTACTCATCCTTGGCACTATCAGCAGTGTGGTATTAGATTGGTCAAAACGTACACAAATTCAATACCTGAATCATAATATTACAATAAATGTAAATAAAAAACTACCAAATTTAGATCTTAGAGATGCTTCCGGCAACAAAATTTCTCTAGAAAGAATCAATCAACCCATTCTGATGCATGTTTATGATAAAAAGAATGACGATTTCCAAAGACAACGTAAAATGTTATCAAAATTAATAAACCAAAATGCAGGCTATAAAATCATTTCTATATACTCACCGGGCGTCGAAGGATTGTCTGACATAACGTCTAATATCCCTTCTGCATCAGATCCTCTTTCTAAAGTTAATTTTTACGAAACTTCCGGCAATTTAGAAAGAATTGTACCTTCAGCAGAATTCCCAATAATTTTAGTCATTGACAATAACTTCAATGTCCAAGAAATATATAAAGGAATGACTGCTGGAGTAGAACTTAAAATACAAAAGAGATTAAAGCAGAATCTGATAGCTTTCAAATGAACTCCATAATCATCCAAATTCTCATAGCACGAACGTTTGAAATAGTCTATTTCGTGGAATGTTCGCTACCATAGAAGAAATTTTCGATCGAAAGAATTCTAAACATGCCCCTGTTTCCCAGTTTTTAACCGTTTATATCACTTTCCCTATCGAAGAAATCATTAGACAATTTTTCAACTTCAAAAACAAGTTTGATCATTCCCATAAATGATGTAATGATTTAGCGATGTAATGATATATTGATTATTTGTAAATCACTTCCCCCAATCATTTCATCATTTCATCGTTTCATCATTACATCGTTTCATCATCCCTCCACCCAACCCTTTTCACCAAACCTGCGTATATATCCCCAAACACAGAAAAAAATGAAAAGAAATTACTTTTATCTATTGCCGGCTTTGTTCCTCCTATTGGTTCAATCCATCAGCGCGCAAACCACGGTTCCTGCCCTGATTACCTCATCACAAGTATGGAGTCCTTCCGGCAATCCATACCTCATCAACCAAACTACCTTAATTGATACCCACGCCACAGTAACCGTGATGCCCGGCACCATCATCAAAGCCAACAATCAACGGCTTTATATCAATGGCGAGTTTCAGGCCATCGGATCTGCCTCCTCTCCCATACAAATCGACTCCCTGGAAATCAACTTTAACAATGGCAGCAAAGATTACAACGATTCAAGTTTGCAGGGCGCGTTTTTTAAATATTGCAATTTTGAAGGACTTGGTTCCGGAAGGCATACCATTAAAACCAACTCCACATCCATCCGTCTGGATCATTGCCGTTTTAAAAATTCTTATTACAGTTTATATTTCAGCAGCACATCACTTCCTGCGCACGCCATAGTCGAAAATTGCGATATGGCCGGAGATCAGTATGGAGAAGGATACCCCCTGTATATTTCCGGAAGTAGATTATCGGCTTTCATCCAAAACAATTATTTCCATGATGCCCGAAATCTCTATCTCTCCGGAGAATTTCAGTTCATCCAAAACAAAACCCGGTACATTAAAAGCGTCACAGCTTATTTATCTGCCCACACCAGGGTAAGCTGCAACGAGTTTAAACACATGAACCTTGGTTTTGAAGCCAGCATCAACAGTTACGCCAATCCCATTGATATTTACATCACCAACAATACCTTCGACACGGTAGGTGGAAAACTGAGCGGAACCATCACTTTTTATCCCATGTTTAAGTTGACCAGATATGCTTCTGCTTATCTTTATCGTGTTTTGGATGTTTCCGGAAATAACTTTCTGTACACTGAGTCTCCGGATAAGGTTGTGATCAACGGATCCAACCCCGCCCCAACAAAATATGACACCTTGAACTTTCGCTCTAATTACTGGGGAAGCACGGATACCACTGCCATCAAGTCGATGATCAAAGATTACAGCGACGATATTATGATTTTCGGCAAAGCAGATTTTTCAAATTTCCTTTCCGGACCGGATACCACATGTCAGTTGATACCCACTTCTTGTCCAAACAAAATCGATTTCTATTATTCCACCAATGCAAAAACCGTTTCAATGACCAATACTTCAACCGGTGGAAATAACTATAAAATCCATTGGTATTTCGACGATGGAGATGCCGATTCAAGCAACCGTTCTCAAGTAAATCACACCTATGGTGAAGCCGGAACCTATGTCATCAGCATGTTGATTTATGATGCAAATGGCCGGTTTTGCGGGGCTAAGTATGACACCATAGACCTGAGTCCGGATACAGGTTGTTTGGCAGACTTTTATCTGGCCATCGACACGGCTAAATCTTTCAACCTCTACATCATCAATTCGAGTAAAGGCATCACTTCTAACACGCAGTTTTACTGGTCGTTTGGAGATGGTACAGGGTCTAATCAAAGAAATCCGACCCATACCTACAATGCCTTTGGATTGTACAAATTATGTTTAACCATTTATGATTCTGCCACAGCTTGTAACAGCACCTACTGTGATTCTATCGGTTTGGATTCATTGGGAAAACTGCTCAAAAAAGGTGGATTTACCATTCAGGTGCTCGATGAAACCGAGCTTTCTGTACAAGATAAAAAGTTTACATCCGGAGCTTTGAATATTTATCCGAATCCGGTGAATCATACCCTGAAAGTTGATTTGACCCCATGGGGAACCACAGAGGCGAACCTTATTTTGACGAACCATATCGGGCAAATTGTTTATCAATCCGGTTATTTGCATACCTCAAACCACCGGATGGTCGACATTGATGTAGCCGGTCTGAAGGCAGGATTGTATTACCTCCATGTAAAATCAGAAGGTAAAAGTGAGACGATCAAAGTGATTAAACTATAATTGTAATAGCGACAACTGCTGAAAGGGGGGCGATTTCTGATCGACCCCCTTTTTGGCCTTTTGACCCATGACAGATCAGGAACTCATTGAAGGATGCATTCAGAATGACCGCAGGTGTCAGAATGAACTGTATAAAAGGTATTTCCCTTTGATGAGCAGTATTGCCTTGCGCTACAGTCAGGATGAACAGGAAGCCCTTGTTTTGATCAATGAGGGTTATTATAAAATATTTAAAAACATCGCTTCATACAATGCGCAATTTGCTTTGGCTACCTGGATGCGCAATGTGCTGGTGCATCATATCATCAGCGAATTCAGGAAGCATAAAAACTATCGTGATTTGGTTAAATCTACCCATCATCAAATTGAATCCGGCGAAATTATTTTGAATGCCGGGGAGTTAAAGCTTCACGAAAATGATGTATTGCGCATCATTCAAAAGCTTCCGGCCATTACCAAAAAGGTATTTAACTTATTTGCCATAGACGGCTATAAGCATCAGGAGATTGCCGAATTGTTGGGCATACAGGAAGGCACCAGCAAATGGCATGTGAGTGAAGCCAGAAAAAAACTGAAACAAGAAATTGAAAAAATGAATCCTGAAGGAAAAATTAACATGGAAACGAAAGCATGAAGAACAAGGATGACCTATTTGAAAACGGACTTGAGTCTACAGGCATGCCCTATCAAGACAAATATTGGCAGGATATGGAAGCTATTCTCGATCGCAGGATGCCGGTGAAGTCCGGTGGCTATAAGAAGATTATTTTGGCGCTTGTATTTTTCGGGATGGTTATGGGGAGTGTGATCTATTATTGGACGGATACCGCTTCCGAGCCGGCGCAGCTGCACACCGGAACCAAACCAGACATCGATATAACGGCCCAACCAAAGGGACCTGAATTTTCAGCGAATAACTTGAACCCGGTTCTTCAAAAAACAACAATCAAATCAAGTAAATCTACTGAACATGCGATTCAGGCTATGGCCATGCCCCATGAAAACACCCCATTGGGTAAACAACCATCCGAAACTCCTATTACGTTGCTTCCTTCCATGACTGAAGAGGAACAAACTGAAAATGATTTCTTGCGCAACCGAAGGGAATTAGAATCCATTTCTCTCGTTTCGAAATATGTCAGCGCATTCAAATTTTCTTCAGCTCCATCTCCATTTTTAGCGCTTTCACCACTGAAAAGAAGATATCCAAAATATCTCATTTATACCGGTATACACACCGAATACCGGAAGCAAAGTCTACCCGGTCGCAATAACTTATACGAATCCTTCTTGCCCGGTTTTAATGTAGGGATTGATTTGTCTGTCAGAAGAAAGAACTCGACGTTTAACACCGGACTTGAAAAGTCAGATTACAGCATGGTTACCCATTACCCGGTTACACAGCGAAATGTTACGTATGACACTGCTTTCAGGTTGATAAACAAGCAATTTACGCAGACCCCGAGAGGCAGCAGAGTAGCCTTGGTGGCCAATGTGGTTGACAGTACCGAAGAAACCTCTACAGCAACTGAATGTTTGAATTGTAAGGTAAAATTCAATTATGTAAATATTCCTTTAAAGTTCGGATATGAATGGCATCGGAAAAGAATGGGGATTTTTGCATCCGGAGGCATTCAGTTCAGCCTATTAACCGGGGCTAGCGGTGCATTGGCCCTTACTGAAGAAATGATTGAACTGGAGGGTGCGAGCATCTTAAAAAAAGAGAATCTGCGCACAGCCGATGTCTTGAACCGGCATTTAACCATGATTGCATTTGGGACCGGTATCAAATACAATTTGAGTTCAGTATGGGAATTAAGGAGCGAGTTTACCTACCGAAAATCCTTGAATGCTGTATTCAGATCACGAGATTATCCCTGGCAAAGCAGCGGAATAACCGTGGGTTTGATGTATCGGGTTAAGGGGTTTTAAGAGAGGAGGTTCCTACTTTGCTGGGAAGCGATTTAAATGTTAATCCCTGTGAGTGTAGAACTGAATTATATTTCAACCGTATACCTTCAACTGATTATGGCAAAAAACAAGGGAAGAACTAATCAAACCGAAACGCTGCCTTTCTAATTTCTGCCTTTTGGGGGTCGAAATCCAAATGGAAGATATTGAACTAATGCCCCGAAGGCATATAGTATTTCCTAAAATCTACACATGGCATGGTATAAAGTGAATTTCGGGTAGCCAAATAGAAGGTATCACCGATGCATTTCATAAATTCTACCGTTACATCACCCAGTCCCAATTCTATTTTATGAAATTCATCTGTTTTAGGATCGAGGATAAAAAGTCCCTTTCGATATCCCCAATTGTCGCTTATTAACATTATATCATCCCAAACGTATGTTTCACCAATTACAAATTTAATGCGTTTCTGATCCCAGGTTTTGCCACCATCAGTAGATTTGAATATTCCAGAAACATGAACACCAACGTAAAGTGTATCTCCATTATTCATAATACCGGTTATGCCTGCTCCAATCATGCTTTTTTCGACCCATTCAGGTTCCTTGAATTGTTTAACCTTTCTAAGTTGACCCGAAATGGGAGATAATATATATATTTCATTGGCAATCGTACCTACCCATAACACCGAATCAACACAAGCACATTTGAGTATGCCATAGGCATTCTGACCCTTTACTTTTTCCCATTCCTGTTTTTTATCATTTAATGCATATAGTCCGTTGTCATGAGCTGGTGCGTATAAAGTTCCGTTACATGAAATTAAATCAAAAAACGTGGAATCAGCTTCTTTCATACCTTTATTTGTGCGTTTCCATCTTTGTTTTTGTTCATCCAACATGTATATTCCTTTATCGAGCAAGGCAACATATAATCTGTCATTGTTAATTGCTAATTTGGTTGCTGCATCTTCACCCATTCTCAGAATGTTCATGCCTGAAATTATTCTAATAAGTTTACGATTAACAGTGTCCAATGTATAAACCGACTCCCTGTTAACAACAAAAATTTTTGTATCAAATTTTATCATGTCTTCTATGGAATAAGTACGATTCCAAACAGTGTCATAGCAGTTAAAATCTAGAATTTTAATAAATTTTGGTCTAGTCGAGTCCGAATATTCAAAACATTTTGAATAAGATTCAAAACAATACAAAATTATTGTGAATAAGAAGAGTAGAAGAATTTTCCTCATTCTCAATTTTAGCCTATTCATAAGTTTGGGTGAATAGAAATGAGTCATTTCCAGTGAAGAAATCAAAATGGTATTTAAGTGAGACATAACTAGTATCGACAATGGTATCCATGCCAGCTATTGTGAGTTCATTGTTATAAATCACATTGCTATCTAAAATAACCGGTGGAATACTATTTAGTTCCTTTCTAATTCTGAAGTAACCGCAGTTGTTAATAGGCGCATTGGAAATATCGATACCAAATGTATTGGCTATAGTGCCAAGTTCAGGACCAAAGTGCCAGCATTCAAGTCTATATGATCCGTCTAATTGCAATATCTTTACACACATGTATTCCTCTGCACCACAACCTATTCCTTTTGTCATACATGTTCCACAGCATCTCGAATTATTAGAAATACAACCACCCCCGCAACCATTATAAGGAAGGGTTGATGTTTTTACATTTGATGGTTTAGAACCATAAACTGCTGAAGTTGACTGTTGGGAACCCCTATCCATATAAAGGACCTTGCCGAAAGAGAATATCATTAAACTACCTAAAGTCACAAACAATAAAATAAAATATACTTTTATTCTGTTTTTTTAATACTGTGATTTTCCATATATCCTTATGTTTATATCAAATATAACGGAATTATTCTAAAAATAGTATTTCACCCATCGGCGGTTTCCCGCAGTGGAGCCTATTGGCCTAAATTTTATCATCAGTTTTTCGTGTTAAATCATCAGGGTCCCCGCAATAATTTCTCTTCACCTTTCCAAATCCATTTTTCGCCAAATTCTTTCATTCATCATTCCCCAAGGTAGCGGGAAACCCTGATGGTGGGTAAGGATGCCGGCATAATGACCAGCCGACTTCAGAGAGTGCATTATACCAGCATTATCGCATCCTCTAACAGCACGCAGACCATCACTTTACAGCTTTTCGCTGTCCTTGCCTGATTTGTGTTTCAAACACCCCATACGTTCAACCAATTTGAATCTTTTCGATCAGAATGAACCAGTTACTATTAGCTTTGTTGGTTAATAGATCATAAAATTTGCGAAGCGTAAAACGACCATGATTCATTATAGTACTCATATTCATAATACTTCCTCCCAGTGGGTAACCTTTGTGCATGGTGCCGGAGGCAGTTCTTCCATTTGGTTTAAGCAGTTGCGCGAATTCAAAAAACACTTTAATGTGCTGTTGTTAGATTTGAGGGGCCATGGTAGTTCAAAACTGGCGCTGAAAGATACCTTGAAACAAAATTATACGTTTGATCATATCACCGAAGATATTCTGGAGGTTATCAACCATGAGAAGATCGAAAAATCTCATTTTGTAGGGATATCATTAGGCACCATTCTCATTAGAAACCTGGCTGAAAAACATCCCCAAAGGGTTCAAAGTATGATCATGGGAGGCGCAATCATTAAATTGAATCTAAGGTCGCAAATATTGATGCGCTTGGGGGTCATCTTCAAATCTATCGTTCCTTACCTTTGGCTTTATAAATTTTTTGCGTTTGTGATTATGCCGAATAAAAACCATAAGGAATCGCGATTACTCTTTGTACGCGAAGCAAAAAAATTGTACCAAAAAGAATTTATCAGATGGTTTAAACTGGCTGCTGAAATTAATCCATTGCTTCGCTTTTTTAGAAGTGCCGATATAAAAATCCCTACGTTGTATATCATGGGAGAAGAAGATTATTTGTTTTTACCTTCCATTAAAAAAAATGCGTTGACACATTCCGGTGTCCAATTGGTAGTGGCACAAAATTGTGGTCATGTGGTGAATGTAGAACAGCCAAAGTTTTTTAATGATACCGTCATTCAATATCTTTTAGCGAAACCGTTCCGTGAATAAAGCATCATCTGTTCCTCGATTCATAAGTATCTTAGAATTCACTGCTGTGCTCAATTCATTCTATTGAATTAGAAGAAACTTGCTTTTTTACGGGATATCCCGATAGCGGAAGTGAAACAAAATTGAACTCCAGATTTCTAATTTCTGCCTTCTAATTTCTACCTTCTAATTTTACTCTATCACCCTTGCCACTACTCTAAACCCAATGCACGGATGCGGACCGGTGATTCCGGCGTACTGATCCGGTGCTTTCAGGGCAAGCATAAAACCGGGGCTATCCCATCCCCCACCGGCATGCTGACCGGGAGTTTCGAGCATTTCACTGACATTGCCCGACATTTGATATAATCCTCTGCCATTTGAGTTGTAAGTTTTTACAGGAGCCGGGAATAGATATCCATCGCCAGCATAATTAGTTAGGTAATAAACATCCTCTCCTTTCAATTGTCCGGCTTCTTCCATCACACATCTGTAATTTGCGTGATACACGCCATTCTTGGCTCTTAAATCCGATCCCTTCCAAGGGAAAATCGTATCTTTAGCGTAAGTAGCCGAAGCCATCCACTCTTCTTTGGTGGGCAGCGAAAAGATTACTTTTTTTCCAATTTTCCCTTTGCCGGTTGCATAACTTTCTGTGAGCCACTTGCAAAAAGCTAAGGCAGACTCATTTGAAACGGACATCACCGGATACTGACTATACACCTTGTTGCTGAAATACTGACGATAAAAACTACTTAAATCAGATAAAGGAAAATACGTCCTCCAGCAGACGGTATCAGGAAGTAAATTTCTATAACCCGGGTTAGGAGACTGATGTTCCAGAAAGCGATTATACCACTCATTTGTACATTCATAAC
>JBIIVF010000050.1:0-15399 GCA_044339595.1 Bacteroidia bacterium | reverse complement strand
CAGATACCAACTTGCTCATCAGCGGACTGCGGCATGTATCCAAATCAGCTGTCAGTATTTCTACTTCCGCCAAGGCTTCTACCATCGAGGTAATAGAATCAGAACCCGAACAACCCGTTACCGGATCGGTATATCGGTATATCATTTTTAACGGTACGCCGGTAGGTGAAGTGGCCGGAGAGAACCTGCCTGCACTGACCACGCCTGCTTGCGGTGAACTCCACGTGCCGCCCGATGGGGTGGCACTCAAAGTAATCGGTGCTTCACTCTCACATACCAAGGCAGGCACTGGTGTTGGATTTACTTTTGGCAGCGGATTGATAATCAAAGTAGTATCCTTCCAAACCGGACATCCGCTCGCTGTATGCAAGTAACGCATGTAATAGGTCTTACCCAATGGATCTGTTTTGCGGGTATCTAACGTATCGCCACTGATAGAACCCGTTGGCATTCGGGTATATCCAAGCGTATCCATACTCCTCCACATACCATCCACAGGATCTACTTTGCTCAATGTATTCAAGCTCACCAACCCATCATCCCAACATAAAGGCTTAAAGCCAATCCATTTGATCACAGGTACTTTTACGATTCTAAAGAACGTGGTATCTCTGTTGCGACAACCCGATCCGTCGATGAAGCTGAACTCCAAAAACAAAGTGTCTTCATTTTTTGCGCCCAAATTCATGGTAGTTAAATCAAAGTTTAATTCATAATCCGGGAATAATGGAGAACCTACATTCTTGATCAAATCTGATTCTTTGTAGCCTCTGCAATCCACGCATTTCCATTCCTGGGTTCCCAAATTGGGATTACCCGGTTGTAATACGTGTTTGATCAGTTTGGTTTTTTGCAAATCCTGACAGTAGTAGCCTTCCTTCAAAGTAACTCTAGGCAAAGGATTTACGACGATGCGCATAGAGTCACGATTGGTGCAAGTCGTAGTTGGATCTGTGTACTGATAAGTTACAAACCAGCTCGTTTTATTATTCGGATCACAAACACTGGCTGTGGCAAAGGTATTTCCAAAAACTACACTCGAAGGCAACTTGGTGCAATACCAATTCCCTCCTGACGGCGCAGGTGTGGGCGATAACAAGTTCAATTTAATATCTCCCGCATCACAGCATACCGATTGGTCTTTAGGCAAGGTCAGTACCGGCAAGGCGTTGACCTTTACATTCATCAAATCTGAATGATAACAGGTAGTGGTATCTTCCTTTACATATAACTCTAACTGAAAGTCAGTGGTTACCTTTATCGGGAATTTCAAGATTTGCCCGGTGCCTTTGTTAATTCTGCCCGGTGCATTGCTCGAGACATCCCACCATCGGTAGGTGCCGGATTTGCCATTTCCAAAGGTATCCAATCCCATGGCGGTGAGCGTTAAACTGTCATTCCAACACAGCACCTGATCCGGTCCGGCAAAGGCGGTAACCGTATCGTTAACATGCAATATCATGGTATCAATGGCCGAACATCCCAAACTATCGACTACCTTCAAGGTATAAACCCCTTTCAGGCTTGTTCTCATATCTCTTTCGGTACTGATTGGATTGCCATCACGGGTCCATTCGTACCACAAGGTATCTCCCTGTCTAATTCTATATTCTGCGGTATCGCGGGGATCATCCCAATAGGCCAAGCTGTCATTCGGTATAATCAGCACGGAGTCATAGGTACAAATCCTTAAATCCGGTCCGATGTTCACATAAGGATTTGGCTTTAAATAGATTTTAATGGTATCCCAACTCTGGCACTTGTTTTTATCGGTGATGATTACCGACAAGGAGGTGTCTGTTTGCCATCCCGGCACTTGCAAATCTTTGTAAGGAAGGGTGTCGGCAGGGTTTTGTTGGATGGGTGTTCCCCACTGATATTTAATCGGCGGGATGCCGTTTACTACTTGGGTTTGTAGTCTCAATGTGGTACCGGCACATACAAATGTATCCGGACCAAAAGCCATGGTTACATCCATCAAAGGCGGTACAATCAAAGTATCGTAATACGTCTTCGGACAATCATTCGGTTTGTTATTGATGGTATGCTGAATGATATACGTGCCGCCTTTTCTGAAGCGGATCGTATCAAACTGTTTGCTGCTCAAAAACGCTCCCGTAGATTGAAAATAGGCAGTCTTTTTATCAAATACGATCAACCCGTCTTTATCCAACAGTTGCCACACATAACTCGGGGTTCCCCTGAAGTTCTCAGCCGGTTTACTCTCGACTGAATAAATTCCGCAGGGAAGGGTATCTACATTTCGTTCTGCTAAAGCGCGTGGCTTTACGGTCACACGGAAAGAACGAACGGTAACCGCATTCAAAGGACATGCATCATCACGACCGGTTACAGTGAACTGATAAGGAAGATCCGATGCCTGATTTTCTAGCGGCGTCCAGCAGAATTTACCGGTCTGATGGAGTGCTGTTTTATCAATCACTTCAAAAGTTGCCCCGGGAATACCTCGGTTCCAACTTACCCGAACGGTATCCGGTGGTGGTTTGGGAAGCGGTGGCGGCGGGGTAAACACCTTATCATCGGTTGTGATGTTAAAACAAATACGTTCACCCGCGCAGGTTTTATAGGCATAGGGCCCATTGATAATCGGCGGATTGTTGGAGGGACAGGTTTTGGTGATGAACTGCATGTCCCTTCGGGTGATTCCGATGATCTCCCACTTTCCGGTCGAGTCTTTTCGCCATTCGTTTACCTGCAATACCGCAACGGTAATTTCATCACATTTGGTTGGGGTAAAAATCATATCACCTGATTCAGCATCCAAGGTAATACCAATCGGTGGATTGGCGTTTGCGTTTGCATAAGGGTATTTCAAAGTACCCGGCCAGTAGGCGGCAAAGGGTGCATCCTTAGAATAGCTGCCGCTGTAACCGATATTCGAATTTGCTCCAGATAGTGGACTCACAAATGAATACGACAGCGAATCAAAATTTGATGTATCAGACGCACCATTGTTGAAAAAGAATGGCTGATTGCAGCACAAGAAACCCATAGGCTCTGAAGTCAACGATGGTGAAGTGTTGCATGGGGCTTTGCAAAGATCCAACTCAGCAAAAGTGTAAAAGTTGGCATTGGCGGCCCCCGTTGTGATATCACTGTTTCTGCAGCACTGACCGGTTTGAATCCTCACCTTACAGCAAGCCCTCAGGGCGGAATAGGTAGATTGGTTAAAATCTATCGTAGTTACATATTCGTGTTCTTCAATCCCTTCACCGGTTCCCCAGGTGTTTTTTGGATTACAACGCGATGGTTCCTTAGAACATACCGGCGTTACGTCACGAATGGTTTTTAAATTAAGAGACATAGATGCAGAGCCACTTCCGCTCACGCAACGTACGGAAGTTTCACTGCTCGGATTGCTAAATGGCACACCCTTGCAGCTTCGGTAATACTTCACCGTAATTTCAAATTTCAAATTTGAAATACATCGATATGTGATGTCGGCCCCCATAACGTGAGTGGCACTTGCCCGGTCCGAAATTCCCAAAAATACAAGCAGAAAAACGGCTGCCAGCCCCATAGATTTCATGAATTTACTTTTTATAGTTTCCATAATATTGAGTACGTGTTTTGTCATGGTTTATATAATTTGTTGGCTAATTTTTGATTACGATTTTATGTGTTTCTGAAATATAATTGCCCTGGATATTTATAAAATACAAACCGGCATTCAATCCGTCGGTATCCATTTCTGTTTCCGTGCCGGCTGAATGAAGTTGTTTCACCAAATTCCCTTTGCAATCATACATCAATAATTGATAATCTTCTTGATTTTGCGATTGAATGTGCACTTTACCACCCAAACAAAACGGATTGGGATAAACCCTGCTTGATTTCAACGCAGTTTTCCTTGCGCCAAGATTTGAATTGAATTCATTGGTTATCCGATTCCAATGTTCTGAAGCGGCTGATTGAGGCTGATTTGAAACGCCTCCAAATACCGACAGCTCTAGCTTCACATATCCGTTCACCGGAATTTGAAATGGACCGACTACATTCAATATCTTTCTTCTACCCGGCAAATTTCCGGCTGTTTCTTCAGAAATTTCAAGGCCGGTATTGGCCAAATCACTTTTTCCGGGGTAAGCAAAATTGCTTTTGCCGTGTTTCTGCATCCCTGATGCCAACTTGCCCATCATGATATTGCGAAGTTCAGTGGAATTGTTAAAAGTCCTAAACGTTCCGGTGTCATGAAATATCATGGAAGAATGACTTTTTTGGTTGAGCCACCCTATACCGAAATAAGGCAATAATGATCCATATCCAAGGGTCCCTTCATCTAAATTATCGCCATTATAACCAATCACTACATTTTTATCGGCTATAGAGGCAGCATAATTATCTTGGGTATTTCCCAATGTCAAATCTGTATAAAATCCAAAATAAGCATCTTTCCAATCTTCGTCCGACCTGTTGCGGATGTATGCTTCAATCACGAAGGCATTTTCGTTTAAATCATACACCAATTGCTGCACTTGAGCCTTCATCGGAATCGATTGACTGGCCGCGTGCTCACCATATTCATCATTGTACATGAGATACGCCGCGTCATTGCCTTGAATGGATGGATAATCTCCCTGTTGGGGAGTATATTGCCCATCTTTATTCCAATCGTAATACGGGGCTAAAATGGCAGGAAGTCCTTCTCCGGATGCTGAATTACCCGGCCATTGAGCAATGTTTTGCGGTACTGAATAGTTGGTTTGTTCAAAATTCTTTCTATGGTTCTCGATTTCACTCCAATTGGCTAGCCAAACTTTATTCCATGCATCCGGCGATTTCGATTTGCCGGTAAAAGTATCGATAGGACCAGACCAAAACTCCGGTGCGTTGGTGCCTGTGGCCGCGGTTTGAAGATTTTTACCATCCTTGTTCAAAGCAGAAATCCAGAAAGTACCGAATCCTGCAAGCGATTGATTTTGGAATTCCGGCAATTTAAATGACGGCGCATTGGTTTCATCCGAAAATAAAACACCATTCGCCTTGATGCTGATCACAGCACCTCCATTCAACTTTCCGGCGGAAACTTGTGCATGGACTGCTGTAGAAGCCATCAATAATAAAGTTGCGATATGGAGTCTGAATATTTTCATTAGAAATCGTAACGGATACCGGCAGTAACGCCATATCCTTTTTCTCTTTGAATCAAGGTATAATCAGATTTAGCCTGATTGTTCAAGCCGATAGTCATCATAGGTTCTGCCAAAATGCTCCAATGTGTTCCTGCTTTCCATTTAACACCGGTAGATAAGAACAACCTACTGTTCAGCTTGTTGGCAAAAACTTGACTGCCATTCACAAAATCTCCGCTCTCATTTAAAATCTCGGCATTTCGGTAAGCATGCAAATCGGCCAGAACACCCGCAGATGTAAATATAGACCAACGGTTGAAGTAATAGTTATACTTGAAAATCAAGGGAATAGAAACAGTAGTATATTGATTTTGACGGTTGCGTAGGTGCTTTTCGGTCACTTCAACATAACTGGTATCGGTCACCTTACGCATCATAGGAGGCAAAACGGGATGATAGACGGTTACAAATGTTTCCTTCAGCTCCATTTTTTGATATGATTTTACCACCTGCTGATGAATTTGCTCCATCCGGGTGGTCAAAGCTACACCGGATTGTACTTCCCAGTGTTGGTTCAATTGCTTGCTTAATCGGATGGCACCGGTCCAGCCGGCAACTACAGACTCGCTCTCTTTGCGCATCTTCATCAGGGAATTATCCTCACCCTGAAGTTGGGTCATGCCCCAATATGGACCATAAATCATCTCGATTCCCCACGATTTAAGGGGAGATAGTTCGTTTACGTTATTTCCCTTTTTTGCCGGTACCAATTCAAGATTTTCTTCTTTAGAATCCTTTACCACTGGCTCTTGTGCAATAGGGTCTTTAGGATCGATATTCTCTTTGGGCGTTTCAACGATGATGATTTCTTCCGGTTTTTCGATGGGTTTAACTGCTTGTGGCACTTCAGTTACATCTTGATCTACAAATTCAGGGGTATTTTGGATGGGATCCACTTTAGGTTCTTGCCTTTCAACCTTGTCATTGTTTTGTGGTAAAGTACGGTCGGTTCTCTTTGAATTGACCGGTTTTTGATTTCCGGGTAAATTCGATGTAGAATTTCCCTCTGTGAAAAGACTTTTTTCGGTTCCGTTCATCTTTTCTGAATTCGAAGCAGGCAGCTCAGCAGATTTTGTGATGGCAGTTTTATCTTCTTTCGCAATTTCTTTCTGAACTATTGCAGGGCTATTTTCAACCTGTTGATTCTTCAAGTTAGAGTGTTTCTCTTCCAAAGGAAGGTTATTTAACACAAAAGCAACTGCCGCTCCCGAGAAAACAACCAAGGCTGCATAACGCGCCAAATTAAGGCGAAGATGGTTCCACCAAATATGCTTGGCCGACCGCTTCTCGGCAATCCTGTCCCACACATGGGCGGGCGGTTGCTCCGAGTATTCTGCTAATTTATTTTTAAAAATATTTTCCACTTCTCTGATTTTAAATGGTGCGATTATCCTATATGATACAATTGTTCGATTAAATGTTGCAAGTGTTTTCTAGATCTTGAAAATTGTGACCGGGAAGTTCCTTCCGAAATACCCAAAGCATCTCCAATTTCCGCATGTGAATATCCTTCTATCACATACATATTAAATACAACCCGATATCCAGGAGGCAAGGTGGTAATCAATTTTAATAAATCTTTTTCATTGAGCTGTCCAAGTACATTCTCTTGTGTATCAGCCACTTTAATGGAGGCGGTATCTTCTGCAAATTGCAAGGGCGTTTGCTTTTGGATATATCTCAGCACGGTATGCACGGTAATTCTGCGCATCCATCCTTCAAATGATCCTTCAAATCTAAACTTTGGCAAATTGTCAAATATGCGCACAAAGGCCTCTTGCAATGCATCCTCAGCATCTTCGCGGGTATTGGTATAACGGAGACAAACTGCGAACATCTTACCTGAATATTGATCGTATAATTTTTTTTGACATGCAATGTTCTCCTTCAAGCAACACTTGATCAGTTCCTCCTCGTTCATGGATGCTTTCCCGGATTCTTTGCTGTTAAATGGATTTTTCAAATTAGAGTCGCTCCAGGTGTTTTTTGTTGCATCAAAGTTAAAATTTGTTCTCAAAAGTCGTCTGACAGGATTGGTTGCCCTTATTTTTGCAAAAAAACACATGACGGCTCATTCTTTTCATACTTTTTCTGATTTGCAACTGAGAAACTTTTGCCAAACGGTTTTTCTCAGCATAGGTTGTTCCGAAGCGGATGCAGTACAAGCAGCAGATGTATTGGTAGAAGCTGATTTGCGGGGAATCGACTCTCATGGTGTGGCCCGATTGTCGGGATATGTGCGCCTTTGGGAAAACGGCCGAATCAACACCAAACCCCAAATTACAATTACCAAATCGATGTTATCTGCCGCCACGGTAGATGGAGATGGTGGTTTAGGACTTGTGGTAGGGCCTTATTGTATGGATCTGGCCATAGAAAAAGCGCAAAAAACAGGATGCGCCTTTATTTCGGCCGGCAATTCCAATCATTTTGGGATAGCCGCTTATCATGCGTTAAAGGCGGTGGACCAAAATATGATTGGAATTTCTATGACCAACGCCAGTCCTTTGGTCGCGCCCACTTTCAGTGCCGAAAGAATGTTGGGCACCAATCCGATGTGTTATGCCATTCCGGGAGGAAAATATCCACCCTTTGTAGCCGATTTGGCTACTTCAGCAGCGGCCAATGGAAAATTAGAAATTGCTGAAAGACAAAATAAACCCTTGCCTTTGGGTTGGCTGCAAGACAAAAACGGGAACCCGACCCAACATGCGTCTGACTTAAAAGACGGTGGAGCTCTGCTCCCATTGGGCGGAACCTCTGAAAATGGCAGCCACAAAGGATATGCCCTCGCTTCGGTGGTGGATATTCTCAGTGCGGTATTGTCAGGGGCCAATTACGGTCCTTGGGTGCCTCCCTTCGTGAGCTTTTTGCCTTTGGCTCCTAATATGCCTGGCAAAGGATTGGGACATTTCTTCGGTGTATTGAACATTGAAGCGTTTAGAGACCTCGATGAATTCAACCAAAATATCGAAAAGTGGATCCATCGATTTAAATCTGCCAAAGCCGCAGACCCTGAAAATCCGGTGATTATTCCAGGCGAACCGGAACACCTTTATCGAGTAGAAAGAATACAGCATGGCATTCCGGTCATCGATAAAGTGGTATCCGACCTCGAAAATCTCAGCAAAAAAATGAACATCCCCTTCCATTAACCCAGAATCAGCATTAGAAATGCTGAAACGAATAAGAAACTGTAAATCAATATTTTGCAAGTATTGATCACATTTTCTAAATCGGGGTTAAACCCAACTAACGGATGTCATTTTAGTTCCTAAAATTACATCGCATAAGTTGGGTTTAAACTTCAGTTTCTTAATATTGCAAAAAAATAATCCGTTCATTCATGAATAAATTCACATTAGCCATTATCACCGTTTCATTTTTCATCATTCAAGGTTGTAAATCAAAAAAGTCTGTGGGAGATGCCACACCTTATGAGTACAAAGTAGAACGATTCGCAGACATTCAAATTCTGAGATACCAGGTGCCCGGGTTAGATAATCTGACCACAAAACAAAAGGAGCTGGTATATTATCTATCAGAAGCAGCCCTGTATGGACGTGACATCATTTACGCACAGAATTGCGAATTGAATTTGGGCCTCAGACAAACGTTGGAAGAAATTTATTTGAAGTATCCGGGCGATAGAACCAGCGAAAGCTGGAA
This sequence comes from Bacteroidia bacterium, assembly GCA_044339595.1. Taxonomy (GTDB): domain Bacteria; phylum Bacteroidota; class Bacteroidia; order NS11-12g; family UBA9320; genus CAZTGZ01. Next base: position 6,577 of record JBIIVF010000050.1, on the reverse strand, counting down.
ACAATTCGAAACTTATTTGAAGCGTTTCTGGGCATCGAGCGGTATTCATCATCATTATTCAGAGAAGAAAATGCTTCCTGAATTCACCAAAGAGTATATGCGCAGTTTATTGGTAGACACCAAAGATGCCAAATGGCCCATGTTTGAAGGACAAAGTATCCAACATTTTACCATGAAAACCCTCTTGACGATGTTTGACCCAATGTATTACGGCAAAGGTGTGGTTAAAGATAAAGGCGTTGATAAAGTTCAGGCCTCGGCCAATAATTTTTATGGACGTGATTTGAAGGAAGCGGAAGTTGAAAAATTTTATAAATACATCAACGAACGCACAGGGGAGAATGCTCCCTCCTTTGGTTTGAATTCGAAATTAATTCGAAAAGATGGAGTCTTACAAGAAGACGTGTATAAAGTAGGTGGATTATATACCGAATCCATCGAAAAGATGGTTTACTGGCTGGAAAAAGCATCAACAGTTGCCGAAAACGAAGGACAAAAGAAGTACATCGATTTACTGGTTCAATATTACAAAACCGGTGACCTCAAAATATGGGATGAGTGCAACATCGAATGGGTAAAGGCCATCGCCGGCGACATCGATTTCATTCATGGTTTTATTGAAGTATATGGCGATCCATTGGGTGTAAAAGGCACGTTTGAATCGGTGATCCAAATCAATGATTTTGATGCTTCTCAAAAAATGAAAGCGATGGCAGAAAACGGACAATGGTTCGAAGACAACTCTCCCATCATGAAAGAACACAAAAGAGACACCGTAAAAGGAATCAGCTATAAAGTGGTCAATGTGGCTATGGAAAGTGGAGACGCAGCCCCGAGTACCCCTATTGGAATTAACTTACCCAATGCCAATTGGATTCGTTCTACCCACGGATCAAAATCTGTGAGTTTGGGCAATATTTTGGCTGCTTACAACGGCGCCTCCTCCGGAAATGTATCGGATGAATTTTATTTGGGAGACGACGTGAAAGCACGCATCAAAGCGCACGGTCAATTAGCCGGCAAACTGCATACCGCCATGCACGAAGTGATTGGCCACGCGAGCGGAACCATCAATAAAGGCATTGGCAATCCACATGAAACCTTGAAGAATTATGCCAGCACCCTCGAAGAAGCCCGCGCTGATTTGGTAGCCTTGTATTATGTGCTCGATCAAAAACTCATCGACATCAAAGTGATGGAGACCCTCGAAACCGGAAAAGCAGAATACGACAATTACATCACCAACGGACTATTCTTGCAACTTCGCAGATTGAGTCCGGGCGAGAACATCGAAGAAGACCACATGAGAAACCGTCAAGTGGTGGCTGCCTGGGCTTATGAAAAAGGAAAAAACGACAACGTGATTGAAAAGAAAGTGGTCGATGGAAAGACCTATTTCGTAATCAATGACTATCAAAAATTGAGAAGCTTGTTTGGTGAATTGTTGAAAGAAATTCAGCGCATCAAGTCAGAAGGCGATTACGCATCTGCAGAAGCATTGGTAGAAAAATATGGTGTAAAAGTAGATCCGGCCCTGCACAAGGAGGTGATCGAGCGTTTTAAATCACTCGACTTGGCACCATACAACGGTTTTATTCAGCCTAAATTGGTGCCGGTAATCGACAACGGTAAGTTTAAAGATTTGAAAGTGGAGCAAGAGTCAGACTTTGCAACCCAAATGTTGCGTTACAGTAAAGACTACGGCACCATTCCATTTAACAAGCAATAAAGAGCCATTTGGAAAAACCCAGAGGGTATGAAGCGAAGTCAACTCATAAAGATACTCGTTTTGGTTGGATTTGTCAGCATCATTGCCGGTTCCGCCTATTACATGTATACCAGTTGGGTTAAAAAAAGTCCTTATCACCAAACCAAAAATGCCCCGACAGATTAAACTCGAAGCAGGTTGGTATGAGGTGCTGAAAAACGAATTCGACAAACCCTATTTCGAAAATCTGACGGCGTTTTTAAAGCAGGAGAAACAAAGGGGAAAAGAGATTTTTCCACCCGGACCCCAAATTTTTGCTGCCCTCGATCATACGCCCTTTATTGCCGTAAAAGTGGTGATCATCGGACAAGACCCCTATCACGGACCGGGGCAAGCGCATGGTTTCTGTTTTTCTGTGCCTGATGAAGTTTCGATGCCCCCATCCCTGCTCAATATTTGCAAAGAGTTGGAAAGCGATTTGAACATCCCCCGAAGAAAAAGCGGCAATTTAACCGCCTGGGCAGATCAGGGTGTTCTATTGTTAAATGCCATTTTAACCGTTGAAAAAGGCATGGCCGGCAGTCATCAAAACAAAGGATGGGAAACCTTCACCGATGCCATCATCGATCATTTAAACCAAGATCGCGAAGGGCTCATTTTTATGTTATGGGGAAATTTTGCCCGCACCAAAGGATCGCGCATCAACCGTGAAAAGCACCTCGTATTAACCAGCGGACATCCTTCTCCCTTGAGTGCAGGCAAAGGTCATTGGTTCGGGAATCAGCATTTTTCGAAGGCGAATGAATATTTGAAGAGTAAGGGTTTGGAGGCAGTGGATTGGGGGAAGTGAGGTTAGGGTTTAGGGTCAGGGTCTAGGGTTTGAGGTCTAGGGTTTAAGTTTAGGGTTTGAGCTCAACTATACACTAAACTCTCAACTCTTAGAAATCCTGGTTCAGGCAATTTGTAGGTTTAATCTGAACAGTTTGCGAATACACGACTTCCCCCATCCATCTCTACATTTCATAACGAAAAAACCATACTTCAAAACAACCCGCGCTTCCTTTTCCTCCCTCTGTTGATAATCCAACATCCAACCTTCACTGAAAAGAATTAGGTTTGTCGTAAAAAGATAGCCGGATGAGCGATATTACCGTTATTGAACTTTCAAAAGCCTTTATTTTTCAGCAGAAACAAAGTTTGGTTTTGCATGATGTGGATCTTTCTATCAGCAAAGGTGAATTCTGCTATCTCATCGGGAAAACCGGCAGCGGAAAATCAAGTTTGTTAAAAACGCTGTATGGTGAACTTCCGCTCGAAAATGGCACCGGCAGCATTGCGGGTTATGATTTAAGGAAACTGCATCGCAAAGATATCCCCTATCTCAGAAGAAAACTCGGCATCGTTTTTCAGGATTTTCAACTCCTCACCGATCGAAATGTTTCTGAAAACCTCATGTTTGTGTTGCGCGCCACGGGTTGGAAAGACAAAGACAAATGCTTGCAACGCATTCATGAAGTGCTGCAAAAGGTGGGACTTACCACCAAAGACTACAAAATGCCCAATGAGCTTTCAGGCGGAGAACAACAAAGGGTGGTAATAGCCCGGGCATTGCTCAATGACCCTGAAATTATCCTGGCCGATGAACCCACCGGAAATTTGGATCCGGATGTGACCGACGATATCATGAATCTGCTGAAAAGCATTAGCGATACCGGCAGAGCGGTGCTCATGGCCACACACGATTATCGCATCATCAATAAATTTCCCGGAACGATTTTTAAGTGTGAAGGGGGAAGAATTCAGAAACTCAGCTTGGTAAATTAACCGTTATTTCTTGCCTATGATAATCAGGTTAGGTGTGAATACTGCGTCTTTCCAGGTTCTTCCACTGGCGAACAACATGGCCTTGATGCTCAGCAAAGTAAGGCTCCATATGATTTTACGCAGTGCTTCTTTCAAAACACCTTGAACATGAATCATGGATGGCAGCACGTCTGCTTCACTGAAACCCGTGCTTTTCATCAATTGAAGCGCACTGCTTTTGTTGAGCAGGCATTCATGGGTAAAATCGCCGTAGCTATACAGGGAGGTGAGGGGCGCATCCATATTGGGGGTTCTGAAGATGACCATTCCACCGGGTTTGAGGGCGGCGAGTACCATTTCCAGAAAATTAACGATTTCATTTTTGGTAAAATGCTCGATGACATCGATGGCGAGGATGACATCAAAAACTTCGCGTTTCCCATTTAGATAGTCAACCGCAGATATGCAATGTGCCTGGGCTACGCCCAATTTTCGGGCTACGTCTACTTGTTCCTGGCTCAAATCAATCCCTGTAATGTCTTTAAAATCAGCATTGAGCATGGTTTTAATCAGGCTGCCGTTGCCACAGCCAATTTCGAGAATTTTAACGTGTTTATCCGAAGGCAAAAGGGGTACAATTTCCTTGCTGAAATAATACACTTGTTGATCAAAAAGCACCGCTTCATTCTCTCCTTGTCGGTTTTCCTGGGTGCTGTGGTACTTTCTATACAAAATTTCTCGGTAGGCTGTCATAAATGTTTGGCAAACTTAAGGATTCAAACTTGAACGCGAAATTTTCTGCATGAATTATGATTGCGAACGATGAAAGAATGAAACGATGTAGCGATGAAATGATGAATTGGTTTAGCGATGAAACGATGAATTGATTGAATGATGGATGGATGGAATGAAAACCTTTAACCTATTCCCTTTTACCGCCATGCGACCTGTCGACATAATCGACACACAACAATTCATGTTCACGATTTATGAATATTTTACTATGTTTGACCATGCTTCCGGTTAATTATATCGCCCATCAATCAGAAGCCGGCTGTGATGAAGCAGGCAGAGGTTGTTTAGCCGGACCGGTATGTGCCGCCGCGGTGATACTGCCTGAAGGTTATGTTCATCCTTTGTTGAACGATTCGAAAAAACTCAGTCATGCCATTAGGATGCGTCTTCGCGAAGATATCCTTCAACAGGCTGTAAACTATGCCATCGCCATGGTGTATCCCGAAGAAATTGACCGTATCAACATCCTTCAAGCCAGTATTTTAGCCATGCATAAAGCATTGGATCAATTGACCATAAAGCCGGGACATATCCTCGTAGATGGAAATTATTTCAAACTCTACCACAACATCCCCCATAAAACCATGGTGAAAGGAGATAGCCGTTTCGCCAATATTGCAGCCGCCAGTATTCTGGCAAAAACAAGTCGAGATCTCTATATGGAAGAACTCCATGCCTCCTACCCACATTATAACTGGTCTAAAAACAAAGGATATCCAACGGTTGAACACCGCAATGCCATCCGAACTTTCGGAATTTGTGATTATCATCGCAAAAGTTTTCAATTGTTGCCTGCCCAAATAAGTCTGGATTTATGAAACGTATTTGCTCCTTATTGATTTTGTTATGGTCAGCCAAGTTTTCGTTTGCACAAAAAGAGTGGTATTTCGGCATGAACATCGGCCCCAAATATGATCACTTCAACAAGCAAAAATCAGGCTCATCGGCATCCGGTGCGAAGCTGGACATCGATAAAAGCATGGGGGCTACTGCAGGTATCGCTGTTGGACTCAACCTGGATCAGAAAAACACCTTTGAAACCGGCCTATACCGCAATAATTATGTGGTTAACCTCACCATGACAAGCAGTTTGAATAATCAGTTTTTTGACAAAGAGGTGGTGAATACCCTGAACACCTACCTCGTGCCGTTCAACTTCCAAAGAAATTTTCCACTCCATTCGGGCCGACAAGTATTTTGGGCAGGGGCCGGTGTAAGCCTGCTGATAGGAGAAAAAACAGACTTTACCGGATCCTTTATTTCAGAAACGAAAGTGCTGGAAACCAATGGCACTGTGGTTGACCAAATGGTTTACGTGCGTTACTCCCATTTACTCGAAGGCAGCATCTATACTTTTAATGTGAATGCAGGCCTTGATATTTCGATGTTTGAAAATGTGTTTCTAAGCTGGGGTGTAAACGGACGACTGGGTATTGCCGGTACCGATCAGTTTCTGGTTGAATTAACAGATCCGTCGGGAAAAGCGGTTTACAAAATCAGCAACCGGGGTTCTTCGATTCAAACCACCGTCGGTTTTAAGTACTTTATGCGCTCGGACTCGAAGGAGTAACGGAGCTCATAAAAGTTTCCAATCTTCCACGAAGATTCTTATCATCATTTTTTACCGTCGGTGTTAACCCAATCTGACCGGGCATGTTTTCAACGTGAATGGTTTGCGTTGGAAATGCAAATCGGATATCGAGGAATTCTGCCAATCGGATCACCTGGAACAAAAGTTCTTCTCTGATAGCAAATTCATCGTCGCCAAACTTCAAAACAAAGAAAACGCAAAACTGTATGTTGATTGAACTATCGGCAAGTTGGTACAAATAAATTTGATTCTTTTCTTCCACCACCACAGGATATTTGATGGTGATTTGTTTCAAGCCGTCTATAAAAACCTGAATGGCAGCAGGACTGGTATCATACGTCAGAGAAAGCATGGTTTTGTATCGGATATATTCCCTTCTGCCATGATTGTCTGAGATCATATCGGCCAACTTGGCATTTGGTACATACATCAAAGAATTGGAGAACGTCCGTATTCTGGATGCCCTGAAACCAACTTCCTCCACATGTCCATCTACGCCTTCACCGGTGATCCAATCACCAATCTGAAAAGGTTTGTCCATATAAATCATGAGCGACCCCAACAGATTTTTTATGGTATCCTGGGCGGCCAAAGCCAAGGCAAGACCTCCAATGGAAAGTCCGGCCAAAAGCCCGGTCACATTGTAACCCAAATTCTGTAAAACAAAAATAAGGCCGAGT
>JBIIVF010000179.1:0-4260 GCA_044339595.1 Bacteroidia bacterium | reverse complement strand
ACACCGACGCAGTCAGAGACTACGCCGAACATTTCGTTTAAAATTCAGAAGAGCAGGAAAATTCAAAATATTGGTAAAATAGTGACGTTGTAAATGTTCCATGTGCTTGATTGGGAGAAGAAGTAACATAACGATGAATTCAAGGCATACGCCGAACTTTCCACTTTTAAATTAAGTGTTTTTTGCCTTGTAGGTATTTTTGAAGTATGAGCACCGGCTATCAGATTAATGACCAAACAGGATTGTATTTTTTAACTTTCCAGATTGTAGATTGGGTTGATCTATTCACAAGAAGAATCTATAAAGAAATAGCGATAGAAAGTTTTGAATATTGTATCAAAAATAAGGGCCTTGAATTATATGCATTTGTAATTATGTCAAATCACATACATTTAATTGCAAGTACAGCAGACGAACAAAGACTTAGTGATATCATTCGTGACTTCAAGAAATTTACAGCCCGACGTTTTATTCAAGAGATTGATTCGGTTATTGAGAGCAGAAAAGATTGGATATTAAAACGCTTTGAATATGCGGCCAGAAGCCATTCAAGAAATAGCAAGTATCAAGTTTGGACGCATGAAAATCATGCAATTGAATTAAATTCACCGGAGTTTATTGAACAGAAACTGAATTATATTCATCAGAATCCGGTGCGAGCAGGAATAGTTGAACTTGCAGAAGATTATATTTACAGCAGTGCCAGCAATTATGCCGGCAAACAGTCTGTAATCGACATCAAATATTTGTAAAATGTTTTTTTACAAAATCAATGACACTCTGATATCTTTCGATTTTATTCGAAGTTCGAATCTACATTTTTGGTTCGGCGTAGTCTCTGACTACGTCGGTGTGGTTTATAGTTTTTAACTATGCAGGTAAAATTGGGAATAGCCGCAAAATTCAAATCATTGGTAAGAAATCTAGGTTTTAATTTGTACCACATTTTATTCAGAGAATAAATGACACCACGTCGTAGTCAGAGACTACGCCGAACATTTCGGTATTTTCATTTTCAACTATGCCGACTGGAATGGGAATGGGTGTTGAATTGCGGACAACAGAATTAACTCTACGATTTAAAACTGAAGCACATTAATTAGAGAATAATAGATAAAGCGACGAAGTCAGGAACGCAGAATAGAATTGATTACCGTGCGAACCTCAACTTCATCAGAGCTATGTCAGCTTAAACCTTCCCTTACTAAAAATCCGTACACCACTATCTTTCCCTCTACGAAGCTGCTTTTGAGTCTCAGCATCCGCATGGATTACTTCCTTGCATTCCTGGCTGCAACAACCTTCCATCTTCTCTGCACATTCCGGACATTGAATGAATAGCAAATTACAGCCGACATTCTTACAATTCACGTGATGATCAAACGGCTTACCGCATTGGTGGCATTGCGCTATCACATCTTCGCTAATGGCTTCTTCCAAGCGTTCATCAAAAACGAAATTCTTGCCTTTAAACTTGTTCTCGAGTCCTTTGTTGCGAATATCGCGGGCATAATTGATGATGCCCCCTTCGAGGTGATATACCTGCTCAAAACCTTTGTAACGCATGTAAGCACTTGCCTTTTCACAGCGTATGCCACCCGTGCAATACATCAGAATTTTTTTGTCTTTTTTATCTTCAAGCTTTTCTACCACGAGCGGGATTTGTTCACGGAAGGTATCTACATCCGGACACCAGGCATTTTCAAACCGGCCAACTTCACTTTCGTAGTGATTGCGCATATCAATGATCACCGTATCCGGATCTTCAGAAAGGCGGTTAAAATCTTCAGCCGACAGATAACTCCCGATATCAGATGGATTAAAATTCGGGTCATCGATGCCGTCTGCTACAATTTTGCTGCGGTTTTTAATTTTGAGCACATAGAAAGATTTTCCATCATCTTCAATGGCCATATTGAGGCGAATTCCTTTCAGAAAATCGATGTCTTCCAGCACCTTCTCAAAAGCCACAAAATTTTGATAAGGCACACTGATTTGGGCATTGATGCCTTCAGCGGCGATATAAATTCTGCCCAAGACACCCACTTCATTGAAACGGATAAAAAGATAATCCCTGAAAAGGGCCGGATTGGCAATGGGATGATATTTATAGAAAGAAATGGTCAGTCGTTTTTCATTCGACTGCAGCATGCGCTCTTTCAAGACCTCTTTATTGACCTTGTTGTGTAATACAGTTTTTGCCATATACTGGGGGTGCAAAGGTACATTTAAGGAAGAAGGATTGCACTTGTTATGATAAAAATCAGAAATGGGTGTAACGATGAAGCGATGTAACGATGAAACGATGAAACGAAGGAATGTGACTATTAAAATTTTGTAGATTCAGTATGGGTATACTTTAAAGCATTATTAAAAAAGCGCTTGTAGGAAAATAGGTTTCTCAAAATCCAAATGTTGAACCTGCTGAAAAGTTGAAGGAAGCATAGGTGCGCAAAAGGAAAAGGAAGACTAAGAAGAAGAAAGAAAAAACCATCAAGTTACAGGAAACTTAAACAAGACTGCTGCTATTTAACTTTTAAGCCAATATGGTTAAATAATAAGTTTGTTGTTTAACTTTCCTCCTATGCTAAAAATTGATAATTTCATTGCCGGTTCACGAGCAAAGCAGCTTGATTACAAGGCATTTTTGCCGACATAAATAAACAGCACATGGTCTTGGAACGACCGCGAACTTACACGGTTGGTAGAAAAGTCATCTATAGCAATAGGGCAATTAGATGCTTATTCTCATCAAATACCCAATATCGACCTATTCATCCGCATGTATGTGGTCAAAGAAGCCACAGTTTCCAGCCGCATCGAAGGTACGCAAACCAATATGGAGGAAGCCTTGTTAAAAGAAACAGACATTCAACCGGAGCGAAGAAATGATTGGGTGGAGGTGAATAATTATATTCAGGCATTGAATGAATCTATTGGCCACCTCGGTGAGTTACCGCTAAGTTCTCGCCTATTAAAAGAAGCACACAAAACCTTACTTCAAGGGGTAAGGGGAGAACACAAACTACCCGGAGAGTTTCGCAGAAGCCAGAATTGGATCGGTGGTTCAGCCCCATTAAGTGCAGTGTTTATTCCACCGGTTTGGGAGGAGGTAAATACCCTTATGGGCGATATGGAAAACTTTCTGCACAACGAAGACACAGGACTTACGAATCTGATAAAAATTGCCATTGCACATTACCAGTTTGAAACAATCCACCCTTTTCTGGATGGCAATGGGCGTATTGGCAGGCTCATGATTACACTATATTTGGTCGAAAAAGGCATCATTCAAAAACCAGTGCTTTACTTGTCAGATTTTTTTGATAAAAACAGAGCAGCCTATTACGACAACCTTACCCGTGTTAGAACAAAACACGATTTGCTTAACTGGGTGAAATTTTTTCTTATCGGTATTATAGAAACCTGCGAAAGCTCAAGCCAATCATTGAAAGACATTATAGAACTTAAAAAAGACTGTGAAGAAAAACGTATTTATACTGGGCAAAAAAGTTAATACCGCTAAAATCCTGTTAGACTATTTGTTCCGGCAACCAATTGTAGATGCAGAAATGGTTTCAGCCCAAACGGGCGTTTCGTTGGTAACTTCCTACAAATTATTAGAAGATTTTATGCGACTGAACATTTTGAAAGAAATGACCGGAGCAAAACGCAACAGACTTTTTGCATTTAATGAATATTTTTCCCTATTCAAAAAATAAAACATGTGCAACTAAAAATACATCGGCCATAAAAGTAAGGTTTTGAGTTTATGCAATCCTACAAGTGTTGTTTGCAACCCATCGGGGGATGGAATGATGAAGACATGGGATGATGAAGACATGGGATGATATCGGAATGAATCGATGGGAAGAGACATCAGAGAGAATATTACCACCCTTCAGGGGCAGTCAAAATAATTAATGAATAATTCCCTTACTTTGTGAGATACTCGTAAAAAAGGTGCGCATATATCTGCCCTTAGTCAGGTGTATTTGAGAAATAAAGTGTCGAGAATACATTTTGGCGAAGGGGAGATGAAGGGATGGGAATATGCGGGTATAGACAAGTTAAGCCGCATTGAGAGTCTCTGCATTTTTTGTTTCAGCCGCAGGAGGCGCCTATCCATATCGCACCGCCTAAACGCGGCGCCGCTTGCGCAAGAGTGATCCCCCACGCCAAAGGCCGCCCAGCGTTTAGTCATCTGAAGCCATGACCTGTAACTTCATTTGCAAAAGTGGCAAAAGTGAGGGCTCAGGA
>JBIIVF010000178.1:0-4383 GCA_044339595.1 Bacteroidia bacterium | reverse complement strand
CGCATTTTCCTCTTTGTTGCTCAATGGAATGTTGCGATAAAGGTTCAAAAACATGATAAAGCCTGACGCGATAAAAAAGATGAGATTCGGAATTTTTAAGAAAGTACCGGCCATCACGTTGGCAATAAAAAGTACGGTGATGATGGCCACATATATCCAGCGATGAAGGCTTTTCTTAAAGCTGACCGCAACCGTGAGTCCGATAAAGCCAAGCAGGAAAACCATCAATTGACCGGCTAATCCCAAGTCTGTAAAACTGTGAACGGAAGTGTCTCCCAAAATCCCGCTTCTTGTTAAAAAAGTGGCATAGAGCACCAGAATAAAGCTGGCCCCTGCCAACAAAATCGATAAAATCTGACTGTTGCCGGTGCTTTTGTTGATGAGCATGACGTGTACGCCGGCGATGATGACCAACCAGGGAATGAGGGACGCGTTTTCTACAGGATCCCATGCCCAATATCCACCAAAGCTAAGACTTTCGTAGGCCCAGAATCCACCCATAATGATTCCGGTACCCAAAATCATCACACAAAACAAAGCCCAGGGCAATGCAGGTTTAATCCAGGCTGAATATTCTCTTTTCCATAAGGCGGCAATGACAAAAGCAAAAGGCACAATGCTCGATGCAAATCCAAGAAACAGGGTGGGTGGATGGATCACCATCCAGTAGTTTTGTAATAATGGGTTCAATCCATTGCCATCTTTGATGATCTGCATATAGTTGGCTATGCCTACAGATTCCATCACCGGTATGTTCAATAATTCAGGTTTGGCATCCCGGAGTAAGGCAAAAGGACTGATTCCCAATTTAAACGAACCAAACTCAGCGCCTACAATCATGCTACTCAAAACCACCTGTGCCAATGCCAGAACCAGCATGACCGGAGCTTCCCATTTTCCGCTGCTGCGGTATAACACCAAACCGATGGCCGCATGCCAGAACATCCAAAGCAGAAAACTTCCTTCCTGACCTTCCCAAAAACAGCTGATCATATAATGCACAGGAAGCGCTAAAGATGAATGTTGCCAGGCATAGGCATATTCGAAATAGTGGGCGTGGATGATGTAGAATAAGGTGATGAATATTCCCAATACAGAAGCAGCATGTACCACAAACAAACGACGTCCCATCTTTCTCCAGGAGGTTTCGTCATCTTCAGAGGAGCGGGCAGCCATAAAATAGGCCAACACGCTGAGCAGGGATGCTACCAGTGAAAGGGCAACAAAAAACTTTCCGAGATTACCTATAAAGAGGTGCTCCCCAACAAATTTGATTTCATTCATATTTTATATGTCTTCCACTTCGTTTTCGTATTTCGAAGGGCACTTGGTTTGGATTTGCGAAGCAACAAAATGACCATTAGATTGAATTTTTCCTACCACAACAACTTCTTCGCTTCTTTCAAAATCGTAAGGCTTTTCCTTTAGGCAAATGATTTTGCGTACTTCGCCATTCATGTCTTTTGCATAGAAGGTGAAAGTTTCAGGGTCAATTTCAGGTTTGTAAACGATTTCCTTTTCTTTGACCAATTGTGTTTTTACGTGAAATTCCTTTTCCGGATTATCTGCGGCTTCATCAAAGTTGACAAAAGAACCGGCATTGCCATACGAAGCCACAATGGCACTGATGGCAACGGCAATGATAACGAGCAATATAATGTGCGTGAGTTTCATGATTGTTTAGATTTTTTCTCCATTTTAGATATCCTGCGATCGAGGCGCACCAGATAAACAACGATACCGGCAAAAATGATTGTGAGAATGGCAACCACTACGCGGTATTTGCCATCCCGATAAAAGGAATCGGTCCAATCAGTGCCTGCGGCAAAGGTGTTTAATTGAATGAATAGGAGCGATATAAAGGCAATGAGTTTATTCATTTTCTTCTTCATGTTGTTGTTCAAGTTTAATGATTCTCCAGCGCATTTGGGCCATCCAGAAACCGAGTAAAATCCATCCAAGAACAGCAGGATAGAACACTTTTCGAAGGTTATTGTCGAGGTCGTAATTGTTGAATCCTACCGAATCACCACTTCCGGGATGCAAACTGAAATCTGCAACCTTGGGCAATACGATGATAAGTACAATAAATATCGGGAAGGCCATGATGTTGTAAACGGCAGCAAGACGTCCAACTTTAGAGGAATCCTGCACCGTACTTCTCAAAATGTTATAAGCCAAATAGATGAGCACACCAATGGCGGCCCCGTTGAGTTTTGGGTCGGGACTCCAGAAAACACCCCAGGTAAAACGAGCCCAAAATGCACCGGTTGTGATACCCAAGATGCCAAACAATAAACCCGCATCTGCTAGCTGAGAAGCCTTTCGATCGTAGGCCGGGTTCAATTTATTGAGATAGAGTATGCTGAATACAAAAGATACAAATAGCAAAGCAATCATGCTGAACCACATAGGAACATGATAATTCAGATTTCTAATGCTTTCAAATAAAACGCTTCTGAAGGGGAAATTATAATAGGATGCCGGGGTTATGGATGCAGGGCTGGTGCAACTTTGCACGGGTATTTCACCGGTGGTGGATAGCGTGATGATAGAGGGAGAGAGAAATAATCCGTCCGTTTTATTCTGAATAACCAGTGTGAAAGCTTGTTGGTTGTAGCGTTCAGACAAGGAACCTGAAATGTTGAAAGTAGTTTTTAACTGCCTTTCATTCATTACTTCCGCCGCTCCGCAAAGGTAAAAACTGTCTTTTTTCAACCAGACTTGCGGTTTATCTGAAGCGGAAAACCGGGTATTATAGCCTTCTACAATGATCTCAATATTTTGGGGTGTATCGGTTCGGAGTTCAAAACGCTGTGAAGACACGCCTGCTATGCCCGGACCCACCGGAGTGGTTAACCCGACAAACAAGGCATATCCCAGAAGCAGGATGCTTAATGCTTTCCACCAATGTTTCATAATCAAACAGGCTTTGCAACAAAATCACAGGCCCACCTGAGCCGGGAGTTTTGTTGGTTTTATCCTGCAAATTTAACAAATTGATGTTGTGTAGAGCGATAATGTGCTTTATTCTGACGCAAATCAGTTTAGTTTACTTTCGCTGTAAATCATAACGAATACCGAGTCCTCCGGTGTATCCTGATTTACTTCTGAATCCGGGAGTACTTACATTGGTATAGCCAATTTGAGGCACAATTGACCAATGCTGGGGCAAATGAATTTCAGACTTCATGAAATACCGGTAACGTGTCAATTCAAGCTGGGTTACTTCATACCCAATGCCCATCTGACCCAATCGACCTTCCGTAATATGGTTAAGATTCGCATTTAAAGTAATTCTGCTCCTGCTCATAATGTTGGAGCTAACTAAGGAGTTCATGAATGAATATAACTCAATCGTCGCATGCTCTTTATTTCCTACCCAAATTTGAAAATGGGGTACAACAGCAGACAACGCCGCAGTGCTTTGGGCTGCACTAATTTTTTGAGCTGTTGGGAATTTACCCATTTGAGCACCGAGTTTAATGCCAAAATATTTATGGGCATCTACACCAACTTCAGCAAAGACCTGATTGAAATTTTCATTGTAGGCCACCGCTTTATTCCGGTAGATTTCATTATTGACTCCACCACCCAATATAACATCCACCTTCCCATCGGTATTGATCAGCGTTTCAAAACTCAAATTATTTTGAAAGTGGTCTGACCCAAGGGGTCGAAGGCTGTCTGTTAATACACATTGGGTAACCGGTCCATTGCATCCTTCATTGGTTTGCTCTTCAATGCAGTAAGGATATTCCGGGATGATCATATCCTGATACGTATGATTCAGTTTAAATACGGTGGTAAACCTGGATGTATCATCATGATGACGGAAAGTCTGACTCATCATGACCAAAGCAATCATCGCAAAACCGGCAGGCACAAGGGGTTGATGGTAACGGGATGTTGTAAAGAGGAATCTTTTCGCCATCACTGCAAGCGCAATCAGCAGCATAGCAAACACCACCACTTTCTCAAAGGCACTGAAATAGGGATGCAGCAAATAGGCAGAACCCGAAAGTATGACCAAAATGAGGGAGGTTTTTCGGTCATTGGATTCGACCAGTTTTGTGGTAGGCTGGAGATTTCTTTTCTCGTTCCAGATAAACCAGCCGGTCAAGAAAAATATGGCCATTAACCCAATCCACTGAACTATTTTTAGCCCGGCGATTTCGGCTCCCAAGGCGTGATTAGTGGACGGATCCCTCACAAATTCGATAAAAAAGCGTACTACAGACATGCAGATCAATCCGAGTAAGGCTGCACTGCCTGCATTTTTTAAACGGGGAGACGTATATAAAACAATGAAAGCACTGATGGCAGCGGCCATCATCAGATACACAGGAACCGCATGCACAGCTTCTGTAGTCCATTGCCAGG
>JBIIVF010000048.1:0-15969 GCA_044339595.1 Bacteroidia bacterium | reverse complement strand
AACTCACCCCCGATGAATAACTTGTTATCAAATATTTCAAGGTCATGAATGAGTCCGAATTGATTCTGCGGATTTTGAATTTTGGGCGTAATACTTTGATATTCTTTTCCATTCCAACGAATGATGTTCACCGCATTTTGCAAACCACTTACGCTTCTGAATTTTCCGGCTATATAAAGATGACCTTTAAAGAATTTTAAGCGAGTAATAGAAGAAAGAGAATCGGTATTGAAGGTAGGAAGTTGACGCCAAAAGCTGCCATTCCAAACGGAAATTCCATATTGTCTTCCTTTTTCGGCAAATCCTGTCGCATATAACACATATAGATTATTGCGTTCGGTGGTCATTGCCAAGGGCGTGTAAGAAACCCCTTCTGCCAATGGCCGCCATACTTGTGCCTTTGCCGTTGGAACTGCGCCCGCCAACAGCAAAGTGAACAAACCCCAAATGATCCTTTTCATATGCTCTTACCTTACTTAAAATCTGAAATTTAATGTTATAAATCCGCCGGTATTCATAAACTTCTGAGAAAACGGTTCGTTTTTATAGAGATTTGTCAACCCGGCTCTCTGTTGTATACCGACTCCCCCGGAAAATCTCTGATTCCATGCATATTTGTAGCTCAATTCAACTTGTGCCGATTGCATCCATTTTCTGTAATTGAAAAGGGACAAATCAGAGGCGTGATGCAATCCGAGATTATCTGCAATCGCAAGTCCGTCTGATCCGGTTAAAATTGAAATGGTAGTTCCTGCAGAAGCAGTAAGGGTGCTTTTTTTAATTTGAAAGGATCTACCTATATTAATTGGAATCTCAATAAAACTCGTTTTAGTTACATTTTTAATTTCAATGGTGGTATCCCGATAATTCACCCTGAAATATCCTATGATTTGCCCTTGTGGATTCAAATGCGGGAATGAATCATACAACATATATCGAGTCTGCCCTTTGAATTGTTGTCCTTTCTGACTGTAAATGATGCCGCTATTCATGATCATTTTACCTTTTTGATGTTCTATTTTCAAACCCATATCCGATAACCAAACCGGATGGTCTGACGCGTTGCGGTATTTGTCATACAATGGGTCTTCAGCATTAAAACGAGCCTGATAACGATTTACGGCAAAATAGGGAGTCAGGGTTAAAACCGGTGGATTTTTTGGACTTGGTAGTATTTCCGGGATCAATTTTTTGGATGGAGGCATAAAGGGGAATGGCATCAATTCAGGCATACTGAATTGAAGTTCGCTGTAATCAAACATAGCACTGATGCTCCGGCCGTCCATATTCCATAACTGAAGACCTGGACTTCTCGGATCGCTTTCGTTTTCAATCGGATCTTCAGAAACGACATTTTTTGATTTGTTGAAAGAATGGTTAACGGCTTGTACACCTGTTGCCCTCTTTTTACTGCCTTGTTTGATTTCTGGATGGGCCAACCCTACTTCTGTTGTTGAATATTCTGGTGAGGAATTTTTAGAAACATCCTCCATCTTTTTTGGAGTGGGCTGAATTTCACCGGAAGTCGAATTTAGTTCAGGTTTATGAGATTGATCGATGGTTAGCTGAGTTGAATTTTTTGATCCATTTTTAACGGGATGACCAAATGGATACAACAACCATACAACAACCAATGCAATCGGCAGAAGCAACAGAGGAATCCACCAAAAGCCTTTTTTGCGACTTGGCGGTGCCGGTTCCATTTTAGATAAAATGGCCTGCCAATCCGCTTCACTTGCAGCCGGTTGAAGACCTTTTAATTTGTCTTCAAAATATTGGTCGATATGCTTCTTTTTATCTTTCAATGAGTCGTTTTTGTATCAGCAAATCGCGCAGATACTTACGGGCTCTGGCGAGCTGACTTTTAGACGTTCCTTCAGAAATACTGAGAGTTCGGGCAATTTCTTTGTGACTTAATCCTTCGATGGCATACATGTTAAAGACCATGCGGTATCCATCCGGAAGTTCTTGTAATACTTGGAGAATTTGTTCTTCACTGATTTCGTTCTGTTCTTCGATAAACAATACATCGTGTTCGCCATCATCTTTTACCACCTTTTCGGCATCTTCATACAGTACAAATTTGCTTTCTCTTTTATAATGGTCGATGGCGGTATTGATCATGACACGTGTCATCCAAGTTTCTAATTTACTTTGCCCGTTGAATTTGTCGAGAATTCCAAATACCTTAACAAACCCTTCTTGCATGGCATCCCTTGCATCTTCGAGGTTTCTACAATACCGTGAACATATCCCGAGCATTCGCGAACCATATTTTTCAAATAGGTAGCGCTGGGCTTTTGGGTCACGGTTGATACAGGCATTAATGAGTTCTTTCTCATTATCCAAATTATGGGCTTTGTTCATTGGTCTGTCTGAATCAAAAAGGGTTGCATGAAGGATGCTTTTTTTCGAATATAATGTATTGATTGCAGAAATGGATACGGTTCAACTCAACATTTTAAACAAGGTTTTAGCTTGTTGCAAAATGCACTATTATTCATTTATCAAAGATGTTTTTAACATCATTCATCATTACAAATGAAACTACTGATTTTATGTAATTTGGTTAACGGTTGTTTCACAAGTTAGGGGTGATTTCGGATGATGGGGTATTGGTACATGTGATAGTTTTGAATCCCTGAAACTGCCAATATAGGAAATAACCTTGCAAAGGCAGGTAGTCAAAATCCATCTGCCATTTTTCATGCCTTTAATCTTTATCTTTGACCCGTGATTGAATGTGAAAAAGATGGTATTTGGTTGATAGATAAACCCTTAGGAATGACTTCATTTGGTGTGGTTCAACGGATGCGCCGGATTTTAAAATTGAAGAAAATCGGTCATGCCGGAACGCTCGATCCCTTAGCCACCGGTCTCATGATTGTATGCTCCGGGAAATTTACAAAGCAAATTGAAGGTCTGATGGGAATGGAAAAGGAATATACCGGTTCTTTTTATTTAGGTGCGGTTACGGAGAGTTACGATCTCGAAAAACCTCCGGTGATCACCGGAAATGCAGAGGACATTCCATCAGCTGACTTAGGTGCCGCAGCGACTAAATTAACAGGTTTTATTCAACAAATCCCTCCGGTTCATTCAGCCATTAAAGTGGATGGTAAAAGGGCTTATGAATCGGCCAGAAAAGGACAAGCGCTCGAATTAAAAGCCAGGGAGGTCCATATAAAGAGTTTCGAATTGGGTGAATACCATTTCCCTGAAGTTGGTTTTAAGGTAAAATGCAGTAAAGGAACGTATATCAGAACTCTGGCGCATGACTTTGGTCAACTATTAGGAACCGGTGCCTATTTATCCTCTTTAAGAAGAACTTCCATCGGTCCATTTAAAATTGATGATGCAATTCTTTTAAGAGATCTTGAAAGCGTACTCTATGAAAAGCCTGTTTGAAAAAAGGAATAAAGTGACTTTTAATACGTTCAAATAAATATGCGACGAAAATGCAGAAGGATGTTCCATTTGGTTTAATTTGTGCTGAATTAGCATTCATGAGTGATTTTGATTTGAGATACCCCATCGGGCCTTTTGTAATGCCGGATATCGCCTCGGCGGATTTGCCCCCTCACTATATCTCCGATATTTCTTCTTTTGCTGAAAGAATGAGAATGGAAGTTCAACATCTTTCCGACGAACAGTTAGATACAACATATCGCGAAGGCGGTTGGACGGTACGGCAAGTTGTTCATCATTGTGCAGACAGTCATTTGAACGCTTTTGTCAGACTGAAACTGGCACTCACAGAGATGAATCCAATTGTAAAACCGTATGAAGAGGCAAAATGGGCGGAATTATGGGATAGCACCATGCATTCTATCGAACCTTCACTCAGGATCATTGAAGGGGTGCATGAACGATGGACCAGCTTATTGAACCATATGTCCGGGAAAGATTTGCTCAAGACCTATTATCATCCTGAACAAAAACGATCTTTTAGCATCGAAAATTTAATTGCCCTATACGTTTGGCATGGCAATCATCACCTTGCTCAAATCATCGGTCTGAAAAAGAGAAAGGGATGGAGTTGATCTCTTTCAAATCAATGCATTATGAATTATTTGGAGGTCAATAAGATTCATTGGAATCAAAAAGTTGATACACATCTGCAAAGCGAATTTTATGCTGTCCCGGATTTTCTAAAGGGTCAGACGTCACTCAATTAAATAGAATCCTCATTGCTCGGTAATTTAGAGGGTAAAAAAGTATTGCATCTTCAATGTCATTTTGGTCAAGACTCTATTTCATTGGCAAGACTCGGCGCTGAAGTTACGGGGGTTGATTTTTCTGAAAAGGCCATTGAAAGAGCCAACGAACTCGCAGAAAGTGCGAACTGTAAAACGGTAAAATTTATTTGTTCAGATGTTTATAGTTTACCTGCGGTTTTTTTTGAGAAATTTGATTTAGTGTTTTCCAGCTATGGAACCATAGGCTGGTTGCCCGATATTCAAGCCTGGGCAAAAGTGGTCAGCCATTTTATAAGGCCGGGAGGGAAGTTCGTATTTGCTGAATTTCATCCGGTGGTTTGGATGTTTGATGATGAATTCGAAGCAGTTCATTACCGTTATTTTAATTCAGGCCCGATCGAAGAATCTGAATCTGCAACCTATGCCGATCGGAACGTCACGTTAAACTCAAATTACATTGGCTGGAACCATGGTCTGGCGGAGGTCATTCAAAGTCTGCTTGATCAGGGGCTTACCTTGCAAACTTTGCGAGAGTATGATTTTTCGCCGCATAATTGCTTCAAGCATACATTTGAAGCGGAGCCGGGTAAATTTAGACTTAAGCATATGGAAGATAAGATTCCAATGGTGTATTCATTGGTCTGTGTTAAGTCAACGATTTGATCATGAGATGGTTTCATAGTTTAATACTCCTTTTTCTCCTTCAACTTGCTCAGAAAAGTTATGGTCAAAAAGAATTAAATACCCTGCGAAGTGAAATTCAAAATGAATTGAAAGCCTTTAAAGGAACGGTTGGCCTGTCCATTTTGCATGCAGCTTCGGAAGATTCATTTCACATCCATAACGAACAGCCATTTCCAATGCAAAGTGTTTATAAACTTCCATTGGCGATCAAAGTGTTGAGCGACATCGACTCGGGTTTATATTCGATAAACACCCTAATAGAAGTTACGAAAAATGAATTAAGTGAAAATACCTGGAGTCCGATGAAAGAAAAGTACGGAGATAGCTCTTTTACAGTTACGATAGATACCTTGTTGCACTATGCAGTTTCTTACAGTGACAACATCGCTTGTGATGTATTGTTTAAACTTGCAGGAGGTCCAAAGGCAGTAAATGCGTTTATGCATTCGCTGGGTTTAATCAAAATCCAAATAAAATCTTCTGAAAAGCAAATGCACCGAAATCCTGAATTGGCATACGATAATTTCTGCTATCCCTCAGAAATGAATGAATTGTTGAGACGGTTGCAAGCAAATGAAATGCTCAGCACATCTTCGACAAATAAATTGTTATCGATCATGACTTCTGCAGCCACAGGTGCAAATCGCTTAATGAAACGTTTGCCGGAAGGCACGCGGGTGGCGCATAAAACCGGAACCGGGATGAACGAAGACCTCATCATCGCTTGCAATGATGTAGGAATCATCACCCTGCCGGATGGCACTCATTTGTTGATTTCTGTATTTATAAAGGATGCCTATGAACCGTATGAGAAATGTGAATCCTTGATCGCTGCCGTGTCATATTTGTCTTATGAATATTTCAAGAGGTAAGTCGGAGAAAGGAGCGTAAGAATGAATGTGTGCTTGTCGACCTCTATATTTGCAATCTAAATGAAACTCTACAGGGGCCTACAGGAATTTAAAAAACTGACCCATGCCGTGGTAACCCAGGGTACTTTTGATGGCGTACATCAGGGTCATCAACAGATACTTTCTGAAGTGGTAAGTCTTGCCAGGGAGAAAAAGGCCGAAAGTGTATTGCTTACCTTTTTCCCTCATCCTCGATTGGTTTTATATCCGGATGACAACACCCTTCGCTTGATTAACAGTATCGAAGAAAAGGCTCGAAGAGTTGAAGCTTGTGGCATTGATCATCTCATCGTTCTCCCATTTACACGCGAGTTTTCCAGGATGAGTGCCCTTGAGTTTTTGAGGGATGTGCTCATTGAGGAAATTGGAATGAAATATTTCATCATTGGATATGACCACCGCTTTGGTAAGAACAGGGAAGGAAACATCGATGATTTGAAAGAATTAACCAAGGTATTTGATTTTGAAGTGATGGAAATTCCGGCCCAAGATGTTGAAAATAGCATCGTAAGCTCGACCAAAATCAGAAATGCCCTATTGCAGGGAGATGTAGATACTGCGAATAAATTCTTAGGATATCCTTATTGCTTGTTTGGAAGGGTGGTTCACGGCCGCAAAGAGGGAAGAAAATTGGGCTACCCAACAGCCAACATAAAGGTAGAAGATCCGTATAAACTCATCCCGGGGAATGGGATATACATCGCACAAGTGAAGGTGTATGGAAAAATCTACAATGCGATGATGAGTATCGGCAATAACCCTACCTTTGGAAATGCCAGTTGGTCGGTTGAAGTGCATCTTTTCGACTTTGACCAAGAGATTTATGAAGAGTTGGTGGAAATAAAAATATTGAAAAGAATCAGAGATGAAATTAAATTTGTAAATATTGATAGTCTTAAACAGCAACTCAGTGAAGACGAAAGAGTATCGAAAGCATTTTTTATAAGTGAAGTTAAACCAAGTTTGTAGCGCATGCACATCTTTCAATTGTTGACCCTTGTTTTATTGAATATATTCAATCCGGCTATATCTTCAGATGAGAAGGAAAAGGGCAACAATGACACGATGCGTATCGTCAAACAGCAATCGGATGTATGGTGGGAATATGATTCTACCGTAATTCCCTGTTTTGATATGTATGAAAATGTCTGGGATCCATTGAATGTGAATGTTCCGGGATTTGATCCTGCCACGTTGGGAAATGAGGGTGTTTGGTTGTGTTTAAGAGAGAAAAATGACTGTGAGTATATTCACCCGTATTTTGGCGAAATCAACTCAGAATTTGGCTGGCGTTGGGACAAAATGCACAATGGTGTAGATATTGATCTTGAAATTGGGGAACCTGTTTACGCGGCTTTCGACGGTGTAGTAAGGATTTCTAAGGAGAATCCGGGAGGATATGGTTTGTATGTAATGGTGAGACATTACAATGGACTTGAAACTTTATATGGCCATTTGAGTGAAAGATTGGTAGATGTGAATCAACCTGTAAGAGCCGGAGATATCATTGGGTATGGCGGAAATACCGGAAGAAGCACGGGTCCGCATTTGCATTTCGAAGTGAGATTTAAAGGCACACCCATAGATCCTCGCAAATTTATTTCCTTTGAAAATGGTGAGTTGTTGATGGATACGGTGGTATTGGATCAATCGTTTTTTCATTATCCGACCAATCATGTGGCCAAAGCTCCGGTAAAAGCCAAATATTATAAGGTTAAATCAGGGGATACCCTTTGGAAAATCGCTAAAAATAACGGACTTACAGTGAAGCAATTATGCAAGATGAATCATATTCGCGAGCATGCTGTGTTGCCTTTGGGCAAGAAACTGAAAGTGAAATAAATCTTTCCTTTGCATCGCTAATTCTTCATAAGCTGCGCGATATCAAAATTACTTCATACACGTTTCATTCAAACTTAAATAGAGAGCGAAGGCCAGACATATTAGGTTCAAGCCAATCTCCTCTTGTGATCATGAATCTTTTAAAGACCTCATATTCAACATAAATAATATCCGTCTTGTTACATGCATGCCTGATTCAACTATGCTCTTAAAGCCCTTGAGCAAATGATGGGTAAAGCATGAGGTGAAAGCTTAATTCAGCAAACACGCGCATGACAACATTCAACCTAAAGCCTTTCATCAGGTTAATCTAAAGATTGAATTGAATGCAATCAAGAAAATCCTTCTATCTCAGCATCTACAATTTTCTTAACCAAACCCTGAAGTACCTTACCGGGCCCGATTTCAATAAACTTTCTGGCACCATCCGCATACATTTGTCGAACGCTTTGAGTCCATTTTACGGGTGCGGTTAATTGTGCGATCAAATTCTTTCGAATCTCATCCGGATGATTGACGGCCGACGCACTCACATTTTGATATACCGGACAAACGGGGGTATTGAATGGGGTGTTGGCGATGGCATCTTCGAGTTCTTTGCGGGCCGGCTCCATGAGCGGTGAATGAAAAGCCCCTCCGACCGGAAGTAACAATGCCCGCTTGGCACCGGCAGATTTCAACGCTTCGCAGGCCGCATTAACCCCTTCTACACTTCCTGAAATCACCAACTGACCCGGACAGTTATAATTGGCTGCTACGGCTATACCTGTTGTTATCTCGCTGCAGATTCTTGCAACCAATTCATCTTCTAATCCCAGTATGGCCGCCATGGTGCCGGGTTGCATTTGACAAGCTTTTTGCATCGCATTGGCTCTTTGAAACACCAGACGCAATGCATCTTCAAATTCAAGGGTTTGGTTGGCCACCAAAGCAGAAAATTCACCCAAAGAATGACCCGCGACCATATCAGGGTGGAAATTTTCCTGACATTTAGCCAAGATAACGGAATGAAGAAATATGGCCGGTTGTGTGATATTGGTTTGGCGCAAGTCCTCTTCAGTGCCATTGAACATCACATCACTGATGCTGAATCCTAAAATATCATTGGCCTGATGAAATAATTCACGAGCGCTTTCATGGTTGTCGTAAAGGTTTTTCCCCATTCCTGGGAATTGGGAGCCTTGTCCCGGAAATATGTATGCATTCATGGGGGCAAACTAATAAATTTTGACGCGAACTGAAAAGCGGTAAGGATTAATTATTTGTCCACCATGCGCGAACCGCATATTCGGTTCCCTTGAGAAAAACTGTTTTTTGACTGCCTTTGATCAGAAATCCATTGGAAGGTTGATACACCAGTTTTTTCGTAGAATTGGTCAATGAATTGGAACTGTTGGTGAGGAAAAGTAATTGGAATGGGGTGTTAATTTTTGGATATATCGCACGTTCATTGTCCCATTCCATAGTATCTGTGATGATCACTTGCTTAATCTCCAGTTTTTTGTCTTTTGTAGAGAAATATAAAGCCGACAATCCATTTTCCAGTTTTTGTGCGCTATCGAGCGTGTATAGGTTTTTCCAGTTTATTGGTTTGATCGAAATCTTTTTAAAAATGGAAAGTTCTTCGGCCATGTACGGACTCACCATCACCTTCTGCTCAGTAACTTTGTTGAGCGTTACATTTTTATTCATGACAAAGGGTTCGACTTGATTGAGTCTTTGAATTTCAGAATCAAAAAATTCAGGGAAATTATAATAGTCGAAATCGGTCGCTTCTTCTGTCTTATTGCAAGACACCAGAATAATGGATAAAAGGGCAATCAGGGTTAAATTCTTCAAGTGTTGCAAAGGTAGTCTCAATGATCAAAAATTCCATTTATAGCGGACAAAAATTGCATGAAAGGGGGATTCTATTTTATGGTTGCTCCATGAAAAGTAAGATTGCCCCAAGATCAGAAACTCCATATTTTCTTTGAATGACCAGGTGATGCTGGGCATGATGAATGCCGCATTTAGATCGATGGCATATATGGACGCAATGCTACCGGTTAAAATAGGAGAGAAGGCTCCCGAAGCCTGCACAAATGCACTGTATTGATTGGGCATAAGGCTTTTAACATCCAAATTGCCGGCTGCCGGTCCGGTGTTCATCAGTGGGCTGCCGGTTGCTGACGACGAAGAAGATCGATATAGAAAACTGACTGCGGTAAAGATGCCATTACCGAAGGTATAATCCAATGAAGGAGATACGAGCAAAAGCGATGGCGTTGAATCAGTACCACTAAACCAAGTAAATTCACCTTTGAATCCCATGTTTTTTAAGCTTCCTGCCCAACCTCCACCCAAGGCGGCTTCCCCTCGAAAGTAAGATGCAAGCGCTTGTAAATCATAGCCTTTATAATTGGTTTTATACAGGGCACCGAAAACACTGCTGTCCATATTTCTTTCAAAACTTAGGGCCAAATCCAAACCCTTCATGCCTTTGAAATACTGAAATCTCAAGGCATCGCTTCCGGGTCTTTCTTCGTAATCGAAATCAGTAAAATTTAAGGTATTGAACAAATCATTGGGATTCCAGACTAAGTTGATTCCCCAGTTGATGCGCTGCCTTCCTGCAGTGATATCCAAATTGTTTTTGTTCCAATTTCCACTGAGTCGGTCAATCTGGGTGCTCATGAGGATGCTTTTATCTTTAATGGGGATAAAAGACAAATCAAACAAACCGTCATCAGCATTAAGTTGGTTTGCCAATAGTTGATACTCAAAGCCGGGTCCATAAAAAATTCTATTTCTAAATTCACCTTTGATCGAAAGATTTTGAGTGATTTGATGGCTAAATTTAAACCGATTGTGCAAGAAGCTGATCAATTGGCTATTTCCTTTACCATCCAACACAACCATGCGCAAATCTTTCAGATAACCACTTACTGAAGATGGTATTGAATGGGGTTCCGTCAACGTGTCATGCTGAGAAAACACGGAAAGCGGAATAAACCAAATTAAGATCCAAAGGCTAAGCTTTTTGTTCATCGGAAACGATTTTTCCGTCTTCTAAAGTAATAATTCTTCGGGCTCTTTCAATGACTCTGTGGTCGTGGGTAGAAAATAAAAATGTAATGCCTTCAGTTTGATTCAGCTGTGCCATGATATCGAGCAGATTGGTGGCAGATTTACTGTCTAAATTAGCGGTAGGTTCATCAGCCAATACAAACTTTGGTTTCGAAGCCAGGGCTCTGGCCACGGCAACTCTTTGTTGCTGCCCGCCGGAAAGTTCTGTAGGCCGATTATTCATTTTGTCTCCCAATCCCACCGCCTGGAGTAACTCGGTAACACGTTGGTCACGCTCCTCTTTTGATTTGTTTTGAAGTAACATGATGAACTCTACATTTTCACTGGCAGAAAGGACCGGTATCAGGTTATAAGATTGAAACACAAATCCAATGTTGTGTAGTCTGAAATCTATGAGTTCATTTTTCGACAAACCCGATAATTCAATATCATCTATTTTTACACTGCCTGAGGTGGCTTCATCGAGTCCTCCGATAATATTGAGCAAAGTAGTTTTTCCTGATCCGGAAGGCCCCACAACGGCAGTAAATTCACCCGATTCAATGGTCAGGCTGACATCATTCACCGCATGCACAGCGAGATCATCTTTATCATAGACTTTGGTCAGGTTTTCTGTTTGTATGATTTTCATTATATAGCGCGAATTGATTCAACCGGATTTAATTTTAGTGCACGACGGGCTGGGAAAATGCTGGCAATAACAGCGACCAAAAATACCTGAAACACCATACTACCGTAATATTCTGGTTCTGCCTTAAGATAAACAATGCTTTGAAAACCGAAACTGCCCAATGCTTCTGCATACATGCCCAGGTTTATTCCATGGTTTCCAAAATAGCCAATGGTCAGATAAGATAGGAGCAAACCTGCCGGTAGTCCGGCGATGGTTAAAAAGAAAGTTTCAAGCATGATCATGCTGAATATTTTCACCCTGTTCATTCCCACGGCCATGAGCATTCCGATCTCTTTCACCCTTTCAAGAATGGCCATGAGCATAGTGTTGATGATGCCAAATGCCAAAGCCAGCATGATAATAAAAATGATTAAATTCATAATCTGATCGAACATTTCATTGGCATAAGCCATTTCAGGGAGAATATCCCCCCAGGTTTGCACGAGCAATCCGGGGAACATAATTTGAAGCGCGTCGGCAGTGGAATCCGTGGCTTTGTATTCATGAAGAGCAATGGCCATTTCATGAATGGCTCCGGGCATTCCGGTAATTTCCTGAAGGTCATCACGGAGGGCATAGGCATTGAGCTCTTCAAATTTGCTATTCGCAGTTTTATAAATTCCCACCACTTTAAAGGCAGTTGAGACAATTTCACCGGCGCTGTCTGTCAAGGTAATCACAACAGAAGACTTTAGTTTTACTTTCAGTTTATCGGCCAGTTGATGCCCAATTACAATGGGCTTACTTTTGGTGCCGCGGAGGTACTTTCCTTCTTCGATTTTATTGGGAAGTCCACTTACTGACTTTTCTTCAGCGGTATCTACACCCATCAACCGAATGCCGCTGCTTCCTCTTGCAGAAGCGATCATGGCCATCGAAATGTTTCTATTGCTGATCCCTTTTACGGATGGGTGATTCAATAATGCAGTCCTCTTTTGGGAGGCATCAGGAATAGCTCTTAATATGTTGAATTCATCCGTGAAAGTAGAATCATGGATCTGAATATTGGCAATTTCATTTTCTACTGCATCCTCAATTCGGCTGTCGTACATTCCCCAAGAAAAGGCAATGATGAACATGCCTGCCCAAATTCCCAAGGCAATGGATCCAATGACCACCGCGCTCCGAAGTTTGCTTCTCCAGATATTTCTCCATGCTATGATAATCAACATTTTCATCTTCTCATGGCGTCTATGGCATTCATGCCTTTGATCTTAAAAAATGGATACAGTGAAAGAAGCAAGGCCAACATCAATACTAGCAAAGTATTGTTGAGAAAGATCGCCGGATCCAGTGAACTTTGCATCACGGGTTCAAAACCAAAATTTTCATAACTCTTTGCCAGATCACCTTTAAATCTCAACGGATTAAAGAAGAAATAGAGGATGACCGGGATGGCTCCAATCATGCCGGCAAAAGTGCCTATTAACATGATGTTGACCAATTCGATAAACACTGTAATCCCCAATTGCGTTTTCTTCATACCTATGGCAATCAGCACCCCAAATTCATGCTGTCTTTCTGCAATCATCATCAACAGAGTGCCGAAAATTCCAAAGCAAATAATAAGATACAGGATCCCGACCATAATATAGCCGCCAAACTTGTCGGCTTCAATTCCTTGATCTAAATCAGGGAGCAATTCTCGCCAGCCCATTACTTCGTATTGAGAGGTGTCCAAACTCATTTGAAGCTGCGCTGCGATCTCTTCTGTTTTATCAGAATCTTTCAATCCAAGGGAAAGCGAGGTAACCTTCCCCGGCATGCTGAACAAACTCGCTGCTTCCTCAAGAGGCATGTACATCATTCGTTTATTCAATTCAGGATTTCCGAATTTCACAATACCGGTAACTCGGTACATCCCTGAAGCACTGTTTCCCTGATAACCCTGACCGAGAATCACCAGGGTGTCGCCGCATTGTAATCCAAGCTGGGCTGCCAAACCTTCTGCCAACATCACACCTGCATCTTTTTGGTCGAAATATTCTCCAGAGGTGATTTTTCTATCCAACCCGGTCAATTGTTTTTCTTCCGTGGGATCGGTTCCTACAATTAAAGCGCCTTTGGTATTGTTATTACCCGACACCAACGCAAAATTTTCGATGCGGGGAACTGCATTGGAAATGCCATCCGATTTTTTGATTTTGAGGAGGGTTTCTTCTGAAAGCTCCATGGCATTATCGAGAATCTGATCTTTAAAATAACCCTTCTGATGCACTTGAATGTAACCGGTGTAATATTCCACCACATTGCGAATCATGATATCGTAGGTGCCGGTTTGCATGCTCCTCATTAAAATGGTGAGAATCACCGCAAAGAAAACAGAACCTGCCGTAATGAGGGTTCGACGCTTGCTGCGCCATAGGTTTCGCCAGGCTATTTTAAACAGCATGATTACTTGACCTTTTTCATGTTTTGGGTGGTGAAGAAATCATCTGATAATTTCACCTGAAAATCGAGGGTTTTATAAATCATCATCGTTTTGTTCCCCGGTTTGTCAGCCGGAATCATTTCAAATTTAGAAACCAATGTTTTGTTTCCAAATTTCTTCATTTCACTGCCTTTGAAGGTGTTTACCAATTCGTCATCTTCATCATAAAAATTGGCTTTGAGTTGATTAAAATGCACTTTCTCTATCCAAACGGTAATCTTTCCCCAAACCACGGCTGTATTGGCTTTTGGCACCAACGTTATTTTGTAGCATTCCATCCCATCTAACATTTCAGTTCCATGAAGGGTGTGGGTGAAATCTTTGGTAAGCGAGGTCTGCCTAATTAAATCATCGTTGGTCATGTCAGTGCCCATCCAGCCCTGACTCATCATGCTTGGAGGCAATTTGATGCTCCGATCGATGTTTGGAACCCAATTCCAGACTTCTTTATCTCTTTTTAAAAAGACGGTGCCTTTATCTTTTACGGGCGCAGTGACGAGCATCAACGCATATTTTTCTCCTTTGGTCCAGCTTTTCATCGACATGGTGCGGGTATATTTGGGCCGGATGATGGTGATGTCCATTTCAGCATAAGACTGGGCACCATTGATCAAATCCTGTGATTTCTGAATGATTTCTACCGCTGTTTGCCCATTCACAGTGAATGATCCGAAAACGAGGAAGCTCAAAATTAAGAAAAGCCTATTTTTCATCATGTCTTGCAATTCTTAACCAAGTTTGATTGATTATGTTTTGCCCTTCCGATAAAAAAGCGCGTTTTTTATACCAAATGATTTCATCCCCATTTTAAAGCGATTTTACCCATGCTGTTTCCACTTTCAAGTTCAGCATGAGCTTGGGCCACATCAGATACGGAATATGATTTGGCCAAAGGATGAAGTTGGTTTTTTTGGAACATTTCCATGACCTTTTCCATACAAAATCGCAACAATTCGGGCCGCTTATCACCAATCGTTAACATATTGATACCGGTAACTCCGGTTGATTGTATCATCAATTTAATGGGTAAAATCAGTCCCATTTGCCACAATAGTTGGATGGTTCCGAAGAAATTGGCACCGGATCGCAATCTTTCTGCAGCACCATACAACAGGATATGGCCTCCTGTCGATAACAATTTAAGGTCATTTTTAAAACTTTTACCTGCTACAGAATTGTAAATCCATTGCACTCCAACAGGAAAGTTGGCGCGAATATAGGCAGCATAGTCTTCTTTGTTCCGGTTGATGACATGGGGCATGCCCATAGAAATTAAGTGCGATTTTTTTTCTTCATTACTTGTAATCCCTATGCAAATCCCACCCAAGTTTGTGACCATTTGAAAAATCGCCAATCCAACCCCACCGGCTGCCGCATGTTGTAAAACTAATTCCCCGGGTAAGATATGACTGCGCAAATGCACCGCGTAATAGGCCGTAGCATATTGCGTGGCGAGTGCTGTCGCTGCTGCTCCATCCAAGCGGTCGGGAATAAGGATAATGTTATTTTGATGGACGTTTACATGGGAAGCATACCCCCCAAATCTTGTGAAAGCCAGAACCCGTTTTTCGATTAAACTTTCATCGCCTCCTACACCAACTTTGGTAACTTTTCCAACCAAGTCATATCCAAGCACGCAGGGTGGTTTTGGTGCAGCACCATAGAGACCCCTTCGCGCCATCACATCAGCATAGTTTAATCCGGAATATTCTGTTTGAATGGTTAATTCCTGAAAACCGGGCTCAGCCAAGGTGAAATCCCGAATTTCAAATGAATTTTCTGCAGGACCGTATTTTTTGAGAACGATGGATTGATACATGAATGCAATTAATGAAAAAAGCACGAAATGACATTTCAAAGGACAGGTTTATTCATGCATTTCTTATCTTTGTTTACTTAAATCGACCTATGAATCTTTTTGTAAAAAATTTGGATGAATCCATCAATGCCTTTTACCTTGAATTGATGTTTAAAACCTATGGTGAAGTAGAAAGCACTAAGGTGTTATATGATAGAGCCAGCGGTGAACATCGCGGTTCAGGATTTGTTGAAATGAAAAAAGAAGAAGATGCCAATAAGGCCATAGAAGCCTTGAATGGCAAGGAAGTGAAAGGGAAAATTCTTTCGGTAGAAAAGGCCAGACCGAAAAAAGTAAATATC
>JBIIVF010000003.1:0-50000 GCA_044339595.1 Bacteroidia bacterium | reverse complement strand
GGGCGCCATTTTTTATTATGTATTGCGATTGATCGGAGTGCATTAATTTTGATGCCTTGAACAGGCAACATGAATACAGCCAAATCGAATTTCTTTCATGTAGAAACCATTCGCACCCCGAGGGTTTATTTTTCAGATAATTTTTCAGAAGAGACCCGTGAAATATGGCTCATTATTCACGGATATGGCCAACTGGCAGGCCGATTCATTGAAAAATTCGGAACGCTCATCGGCAATCAAACCGCACTGGCAGTGCCGGAAGCCATGCAAAGATTTTATCTTGACGGACCCCATAATAAAGTTGGAGCAAGTTGGATGACCCGTGAAGACCGTGAAACAGACATTGCCGACAACCATCGCTACCTGAACCGGGTAATTGAAGAAATTCGAGTGAAGACAAAAAAAGAGCCTGTTTGGCGCATTCTGGCTTTCTCACAGGGAACTGCCACCGCGTGCAGATGGCTTGCTCAAAGCAATATCAGCCCAGCTTCTTTGACACTCTGGGCAGGCATGTGGCCGGAAGACATTGATGGTCAGGATTTATCGTCGAAATTAAAAAGCACTCAGTGTTTTTGGATTTTAGGAAATGACGATCCCTATTACCATTCAGACATGCTCAAAAAACAGCAATCTTTGCTCGAATCATGGAATATTGAACCCGAAGTCATTTCATTTGAAGGCGGACATCATATTGATGAACCCACATTGCAGCTATTGTTGCAGCGTATTACCAGCTAATCGGCTTCCTGTTTCTCCAGAATCTACCGCCGGGCAAACCCGGTGTTTCAGCCAAATAAATGACATTGGAAGCACCTGCTTCTAGACTTCCCGGGGCATTTGCGCCTCCCATATCGGTTTTGATCCATCCCGGGCAAACCGCATGCACTTTGATACCTGAATGTTTTAACCCCTGACCCATTGAAAGGGATAAAGCATTCAAAGAAGCCTTCGACAGGCGATAAGCGGCATGATCAGCCTTTAGCTCATCGATTGCCCCCATCTGACTGGAAACGTTGATAACGCAGCGTTCTCCTTCCGCTTTAAAGAAAGGCAGTAAGGCTCCTGTTACGGCCCATCCACCAAAAAGATTCACATCAAAAATTTCACGGATTTCACGCATATCGGGTTGGGTGACAGAGGTTTCTCCGGTTCCTATCCCTGCATTATTGATTAAGACATTTAGCTTTAAGTCATGTTCCTTTAAAAAAGCCACAACTTGCTGAAGGTCGTCATTCGATGTCACATCCAACTTTAAAAGAATCAAGTTCTCAGCATTTTTATCTGCAAAAACGGCTGTTAATGCAGGCAGATCACGGGCAGTTGCCACCACATTCCAGTTCATTTCCAAAAGCTGTTTAGTAATTTCTAAACCCAATCCCCGGTTGGCACCTGTGATGAATACAGCAGGTTTATGGCTGTCTTTGAACATTTTTAAATATTTTATAAAGAAGGTTCATTCCAGAAACCCAATGCATTAAATTTATCCAAAGAGTATTGAATCAACGCATCCATGGCCATTGTATTTGTGGCATCTGAGGAGACTTCTGAAAGTTTGTCATGTTTAAAATATTCACCACTCACATTTTCAAATTTCTTGCTCTGCACAATTTTAACCACGTCCTCAGCCGCTTTTTTGGCTGAGCGTATAAAAGGTCGGATGATTTCCAGCCCCCAATTGACCCACCATCTTGTATTCGCCCCGAAGGCAGTATCCACCATGCCCGGATGCATACAATTCACTTTAATTCCTAAATCCTTCCATGTTTCAGCGCCCCATTGGGTGAAATAGATGAGCGACAATTTTGAATTGGCGTAAGCCCGTCCCATGTCATAATGCTGATGCTCGAAACTGTAATCTTCCGTTAGATTATTGTATCGATACATTTCTGATGTGATGTTCAACACTTTTTTGTCTTCTGATTTCGCTAATGCAGGCAACAATTTGAGGGTAAACAAAAACGGGCTCAAAAAATTGGTAACAAAGGTTCTTTCAAAACCTTCAGGAGTTATCTCCTTCAGCGAATTCATTGCACCGGCATTGTTGATTAAGATATCAATTTTATCCGTGCTTTTCAGAATTTGATCAACTGCATCAGCCGTTTGTTTGAGTGAAGAAAGATCCGCTATCACCACTTCAAGTCTTCCTCTGGGGTTGATGAGCAGCAACTCGGTTTTAACATCTACAATTTTTTCAGGATTTCGGATGACCAGATACAATTTATGATCTTCAGTAATCAGCTTTTTGGCTACTTCCAATCCAATACCGGAGGAGGCTCCGGTAATTATAATATGCTTTCTCGCCATGGATTCCTTCCCTTATATTTGGGCAAAGGTACGCCTTCAACAGCAAAGTAAGTGTCCGGTTTACATGAAAGGATTTGGAAAAAACCCGTTATTTTCATATATTTGATGAGATGAAAGATGCTTTACCGCAAAAGCAACTCACTTTATTACTCGAAAAGAAAGAAGAGGAAGGGCTTCTGAATTTTATTGAGCCCTTAATCCATCTAAGTTAAACATGTTTGACTCCTCCCCCATTATACAATGTGCGTATTTTGGAATGTCTGAAGCCGCTAAAAAATTCGGATCTCTATAAAAGGTTGTTGACCTTTATGAAGCAGCGGTAATGGGTGAAACCCAAAAAATTCTAACATGGGTTGAAAAGGGTCAAAATTTGAATGCTGTTGCTGAGGATGGGCATACCGCCTTGGGGCTGGCCTGTTATTTCTCACAGACCGAGGCGGTAAAATGGCTTGTTACCTTGGGAACCGATATCCATCAGCGTTCACAAAACATGATGGGGTTGTACCCGTTGCATGCTGCTGTTGCTGCCGGAAATATTGCCATCACACAATTTTTATTACAAAATGGTGCAGAACCCAATGCACAACAAAGTAATCAGGCCACGCCTTTACATGCTGCCATTTTCTCGAACCATGTTGTGATAACAGCACTTTTACTCAAACATAATGCATCGGTTTCGATGCCCATGCAGGATGGAAAAACGCCTTTGGATCTGGCTTTGGAATTAAATCACGCCGAAATCTTAAGACTTTTAAAAGATCAAGGAAGTATTTATTGAATCCCCTGATTATGAGGATCAAACTTGTTTGAAACTAATATCCAAACTTTTAACAGAATGGGTTAAGGCACCCACTGAAATAAAATCTACTCCTGTTTCTGCATATGCACGAATATTGCCCAGATGTATCCCTCCACTGGCTTCTGTTTCT
Organism: Bacteroidia bacterium; assembly: GCA_044339595.1. Taxonomy (GTDB): domain Bacteria; phylum Bacteroidota; class Bacteroidia; order NS11-12g; family UBA9320; genus CAZTGZ01. The sequence continues at coordinate 46,767 of JBIIVF010000003.1, read as the reverse complement.
AATTTACCATCCACCAATTTAACCGCTTTTCTCATTTCATCCGGTTCAAAATTATCAAACATGATGCGGTCTGCCCCCCCCACTTCCAGCACTTTTGCCACTTCTTCCAAATTGCGGGTTTCAATTTCAACCTTCAGATGAAGATTGTTGTTCGATAAATATTCACGGGTTCTATTCAAGGCTGCTTCTATACCGCCGGCATGGTCTACGTGATTGTCTTTAAGCATAATCATGTCATACAGTCCGTGGCGATGATTAAAACCACCTCCCATTGTAACCGCCCATTTTTCTAAAAACCGCAATCCGGGAGTGGTTTTTCTGGTATCCAGGATGCGCGCACCGGTTCCATCAATTTCTTCTACAAGTTTTCGGGTGATGGTGGCAATTCCGCTTAGTCGTTGCATGCAATTGAGCAACAAACGCTCACCGGCCAGTAATGCTCTGGTATTGCCGGTAGCCAACAGACCGATGTCTCCATTGTAAATTTTATCGCCATCGCGCTTGAAAAATTCGATTTTTACCTGGCGGTCGAGATGCTTAAGAATAACCGACGCCAATTGAATCCCTGCAAGGACGCCATCCTCTTTAAAAAGCAGTTTTGCCTGACCGACCGCATCTTCAGGTATCGAAGCCAAGGATGAATGGTCACCATCTCCGATGTCTTCCTGTAATGATTTTATTATAAAAGCGGCTACTTCAGGTGAGTTAAAATCCATGGTTCAAAATTAACTCAAAACCCAATCGGTTGAATTCAACTACTGAAATTCAATTTCATGAATCAAGTAATGTTCTCCGGTTTTTTTGAGAAAAATGGTCACTCTAAAAGTCTGTTCTTTTCCGGTTACGTAATCACCCACTGCGAATTTGGATCCTGCCGCTGAGTTGCCTTTGTGCGACAAAATGAAGGAAGTGGGTGGATATTTATTGAAGAATTTATTGAGAATCTGTTCAGATTGTGGACGGCTGTAAACACCTTCACTGCCGGGTATATCGAGCTCAACACTCGAACTCATATGCGCAGAAAGTAGTTTTGCATTCCCCAAGCCGATGGCGTTTTCAATTTCCCTGAACAAGTCGCCTTCTGCTGACCCATCCGTATCGCCGGATGGTTTCATCGACAACGAAAAGAACATCATCAATAAAAGGACCGGTTGAAGGAACAATCTATGGTTAAAGGTTAACATTCTGTGTTTTTTAATTTAGTGATTGGCTATCTTCGCGAATCTGATTTCTCAATACACAATTCATACCAAAAGGAGTGCTATGCATGTATTTTCTGAAAACGATTCATTGGTCAACCAATTCCTCCACGAATTAAGGGATATTTCTATTCAAAAAGATAGATTTAAATTCAGAAATAACATCCGTAAAATCGGAGAGATCATGGCTTACGAAATCAGTAAACATCTGAAATACGTAAATCGGTCTACGCGCACTTTGATGGGCGTTGCTGAATGCAGGGTATTGGCTTCTCAACCGGTGATTGCTACAGTTTTGAGGGCAGGATTGCCCCTTCAGGATGGTATCAATCGTTTTTTTGACCAGGCCGACCTCGCCTATATTTCTGCCTACAGGCATCATACCAGCCCGACTGAATTTGAGATCATTGTTGAATATCTGGCTTGTCCTGATCTGTATGGGAAGGTGCTTATTTTGACAGACACCATGCTGGCTACCGGACAATCATTGGTGATGACTTATGAGAAATTTTTAACGCACGGCATTCCTTCCGAAGTACACATCGTTTCAGTTATCGGCAGTAAATCCGGGGTAGATTATGTAAGAAATGCACTCCCTCATGCTAAATTATGGATTGGTACGATCGACGATTCATTAAATGAAGAAGGATACATTGTGCCGGGTCTGGGAGATGCCGGTGATTTGAGTTTTGGAGAGAAAATGCAACATTGAAAAAAATAGAAGTTAGTCACGTATTCTTCGATCTCGATCACACATTATGGGATTTTGAGACCAATTCAAGGCAAACCCTGCTCGAGTTATACCATCACTTCAAGCTTGATCAATTGGGCATGCCGGATGCTGAAGAGTTCATCAGTACCTATGTTAAAATCAATCATCATTACTGGGAAATGTATCGCAATCATCAAGTCAGCAAAAGCAGGTTGAGATATGAACGATTTTCCAAAACCTTCGAGCAATTGGGTATCCCTGAAAATGAAATGCCCGGTCAAATCCCTGATTTATATTTGAGTATTTGTCCTACCAAGGGCGCTCTGATGCCCAATGCCCTCCAGACTCTTGAATATCTGCACGAGAAATATCCTTTGCACATCATCACCAACGGATTTAAGGAAACGCAACTCATAAAGTTAAAAAAGAGTGGCATCGATCGCTTTTTCGATGTCATCATTTTTTCTGAAGAAGTAAAAGCCCATAAACCCAATCCATTTATTTTTGAAGTGGGGCTGCGCGATGCAAGGGCGAAGAATCATGCCTCCGTATTTATAGGAGATAATTTGGAAGCAGATGTTTTGGGAAGTCGGAATGCAGGTCTGCATCCTGTTTTTTACAATCCACTCAAAACCGAACACAGCGAAACCTTGAACCATGAGATTGTGGATTTGATTGAGTTGAAAGAGATCCTATAGCGGAGCATGCCAAAGAAATCAAACTTTTCGATAGTATTCTTTGGGCAAATTTGATAGTTAACTAAACGTAGAGGGACTCTGAGGACAATAGGGACAACAGGAAGGATTTTGAAATAATGGCAAAAAGTCCCTCAATTTTAACTTGAATCCTTAGAAGCAAACTGTGACCCCAGATTGCCCATTCTCGATTCGCTCTTTCTTCGCTAATACTTTTTACCTAGTTCCTCACACCTAGTACCTAATCCCTAGTACCTAACCCCTTTTACCGAATCCCTAATCCCTTTTACCTACTCATCCGTCCTAGTAAGTTTACCCAATTGAACTCTTAAACCGTCCAATTCAGAACGAATAGGAATCTGACAACTCAAACGGCTGTTGGGGATATCCAGAACAAAAGCTTCATCGAGCATGGCCTCTTCATTTTCATTCATTTCATGCACCGGATGATCACTCAAAACAATCACATTGCATGTTGCGCAAATCGCCATGCCGCCGCACATGGCTTTGATGGGCAGTTCATTCATTCGAATGGCTTCCATCAGATTGAGATTCATGTCGGTAGGGGCCATAATTTCATGCGTATCGCCCAATAAATCCGTCACATAAATCGTAATCATTGCATTGTCTGTAGCCATAGTATTAGAATCCATTTACGCCACTCACGGTGGTATATTTCAAAACCAGATTTTTATCCGGATTAATGCGCTTATAGGCACTTTGAACCATCAAAGTTGCTTCATGAAAACCACATAAAATCAGTCGCAATTTACCCGGATAATCATTGATATCGCCAATGGCATAAATACCGGGAATATTGGTACTGTAATCAAAGGTATCCACCGCAATGGACTCTTTGTTGATATTCAGACCCCATTCTCTCATCGGGCCTAACTTAGGAGATAATCCAAATAGAGGAATGTAATAATCGGCCGTTTCACGCTGCGGAACTTCGTTCACTTGAATGACTACTTCTGACAGATGATCAGTTCCATGAAGTTCAGTAACTTCAGCATTGGTTAACAATTTAATTTTACCACTTTCTGCCAGGTGCATCACTTTTTCTACCGAATCCAATGCCCCTCTAAACTGGGTTCTTCGATGCACCAATATAACTTCTGAAGCAACATCGGCCAAAAAATTAGTCCAGTCTAAAGCGCTGTCGCCTCCACCGGCTATCACCACCTTTTTATTTCGATATTTCTCAGGATCTCGGATAATATAATCTACTCCTGTGTCTTCGAATGCTTCGAGGGTGGGAATTTCGGGCTTTCGGGGTTCGAAACAACCCAAACCACCGGCAATAGCAATAATTGGGGCTTTATGTACCGTGCCTCTGTTGGTGGTAAGAATAAACTTTCCATCCGCATCTTTCGTAATCGATTCTGCTCTTTCTCCCAAAGTAAACCCCGGCTTAAAAGGGGCAATTTGGGCCATGAGATTATCGATCAATTCACCCGCAAGAATAGCAGGATAACCCGGTATATCGTAAATGGGTTTCTTGGGATATATTTCTGACAATTGACCGCCGGGTTGAGCCAATGAATCAATCAAATGGCATCTGAGCTTCAAAAGTCCGGCTTCAAAAACGGCGAATAAGCCGGTCGGTCCGGCACCTATAATGATAATATCTGTTTCTATCACGTTATGCAAATCAGTGGGCAAAATTAGGTTTTATTAAAATGAAGGTGCAAATCAAATTGAAATGACGAATTAAAATATGATGCCGTTCTCTTTTTGGATGAACCCTATTCAACTATACAAGAAATAGTGCAACTTTGTTTTCTGAGAATTTTAATCATGAAAGATTTTAAAAAGTACTATAAGGTGAATGCTCGTCCTGGAGAGATCTTTGCTGCCCTTACCTTTGCACCCACCATACAACTCTGGACGGGGGAAGAAGCAGAAATGAGCAAAGAACCCGGATCCGAATTCTCTATGTGGGAGGGAAGTATCGTAGGCAAGAACCTCGAATTCGAACCCGATAAAAAAATCGTTCAGCAATGGTATTTCGACACCCAGGAAGAACCGTCCATTGTCACCATTATACTTCATCCCGAAAAAAATCATACATCCGTAGAATTAAGACATACCAATATTCCGGATGAGGATTATAACGATTTTGCAGAGGGTTGGGATAATAGCTACTTTGCTTCGCTGATTGAGTTTTTTGAGGAAGAATGATGGCAAAATTCATGAGCCATAATACCTAGGGCTCAAGATTCTATTTCATCTCAATAACCCATCATTTGGTACAAAAATTTCACCTTTCTGACTTAACTGCATTCATAACCTAAACTTTAGCTGCTACCTTTGCAGTTCATGTCGGCTAATTTCATTACTTCCTATCCTACGTGGTACATTCTGCTATGCATCGGCCTTGCTTTGGTGTATGCAGGGGTACTTTATTTCAGAAATCAAATCATTGATCCTGAAAAAGGACAGCATTGGTTAAAATATCTGTTGGCCGGATTTCGGTTCTTGGCGGTATTCTTTATTGCCTTGATGCTGCTGGAACCGCTGTTACTATACACCCGCAATGAAACAGAAAAACCGCTTCTGGTGCTGGCCATCGACAACAGCGAGAGCATGGTTTCGACCAAAGATTCGCAGCAAATTAAAGAAACGCTGACCGCTTCTTATCGTAATATAGAAAACGAACTTTCCGATCAGTTTGAAGTCGTATCCTACACCTTCGGCAGCACTGCAAATGCATCGGAAAATCCCACCTTCAAAGAAAAAGAAACCGATATTTCTGCACTTTTAAACACAGTTAGAAATGCATATGATGGAAGACCCCTCGGAGCCATTGTGATGGCAACAGACGGGATTTTCAATAAAGGAAGCAACCCATATTATACCGCCCGGGAAATGAAAGCACCTTTCTTTTCTTTGGCTTATGGAGATACTGCAGTTCGTAGTGATTTCGTGATTGCAACCATCCGAACTAACACCATTGCTTATTTGGGCAATAGTTTTCCGGTTGTAGTGGATGTAACCGCTAGAAAATGCCCATCCACTGCCTTTAAGATTCAAATTTATAAAGACGGTGCAATGTTGGAAGAACAATCCGGACGCATAGAGGGAAATCCATTTAGTGAAACTTTCAATTTCATGTTTAAAGCATCAGAAAAAGGTACCCAAGGTTATCAAGTGCGCATCAGTCGGTTGGCAGGTGAAAAGACTTATACCAACAATCAAAAGGATTTATTCATAGAAGTGATTGATGGAAGACAAAAAATCCTTTGTTTGGCACCGGCACCGCATCCGGATCTATCCGCCTTTAAACAATCATTGGCCGATAATGAGAACTATGAACTCATCTTAAAAACAGGAGAAATTCCTTCTGCGGCCGAATGTAAAAAATATGATTTGGTGATTTTACACCAATGGTTTTCTACTGCCGCCCACAAGACGTTTGCAGAAACCTTAAAAGCTCAAAAAACGCCGGTTTTATATGTGTTGGGCAAACAAAGCAATATTTCATTCTTTAACGGAATGTTTGGAACCACTGCCATTCGCGGAAACAATGGCAGCTTTAATCAAAGCACTGCTGCTGCAAACAATTCATTTAGTCTATTTGAATTGAGCGAAGAAAGCAGAACGGCCGTGAGTCAGTTCCCACCGCTTTCTTGTCCGTTCGGCAAATATGAAATACCTCAACCTGAACGGGCTTTGTTTACACAAAAAATCGGTGTTGTAAACAGCAAAGAGGCGATGTGGTATTTGCAAGACGATGAAGGGTATCGCAGTGGTTTTATTGCCGGTGAAGGATTCTGGAAATGGTGGCTAAGTAATTTTGAAAAAATCAGCAATCACAATGCCTGCAAAGAGTTGATGGCAAAAACCGTTCAATATTTAGCCATCAAAACCGATAAACGAAAGTTCAGGCTAAGTCCGGTGCAACCATCCTTCAATGAAAATGAACCGATGGCATTTCAGGCAGAAGTGTACAATGACAATTATGAGGCGACCACCCGTGAAGAAGTGAGTCTTGAGTTAAAAAGCGAGTCAGGCAAAGTGTATCCCTATACCTTTTCTTCACAAGGAGATGGCTATCGGTTAAATGCAGGCATCATGCCTCCCGGGAAGTATCGCTATTTAGGAAAAACACTTATCAGCGGAAAATCAGAAACCATTTCCGGCAATGTGGTAGTGAAACCTTTACAACTTGAATATACTGAATCGGTTGCCAATCACAATTTGCTCAGACAAATGGCCGCGAGTACAGGAGGAAAAGTATTAAAACCGGATGATACCGATGCCATGATAGAAGCTTTAAAGACCCTGCCCTCGGCCAAACCGGTAATTTATACAGAACAGACCTTTAAAGACTTGATCCATCAAAAATGGTTGTTCTTTTTGATGGTTCTGCTACTTTCCGTTGAATGGGGAGTCAGAAAATGGCTGGGTAGTTATTGATCCTCCCCTATCAAGAGGGGACTTTCATTGCAGAAAGTTGTAAAAAAAATACCACCCCACTTGTACATAATACAACTAAAAGCTATTTTTGCACCCTGAATTAAATCTAAAGATAAGAATACTCAAATGCGTTTATCCTCTGAATTAAAGAATCAAATATTCATAGAACATGGTGGCAACGAAAAAAACACTGGTTCTTCTGAAGCTCAGATAGCTATGTTCACTCACAGAATCGCTCATCTTACCGAGCATTTGAGAGAAAACAAAAAAGACCACTCTGCAGAACTTAACCTGATTAAGTTGGTAGGAAAGCGTCGTGCATTGTTGAATTACATCGCCAAAAAAGACATTTTCCGTTACAGAAACGTCATTGCCAAACTCGGCATCAGAAAATAATTACATGCACAGCATTGCACAAAAAGCCTTTACTATTTGTTAAAGGCTTTTTGTGTTATATTACATTCATATCATTCTTTGTAAAGTCCCGACCAGCCGTTACAAGAAACAAATAAAATAAAAAAATGAAACCTCAACCTATTAGAAAAACCATCGACCTCGGAGACGGCAAAGTAATTACTCTCGAAACCGGCGTACTAGCCAAACAAGCACACGGATCTGTAGTTCTAACCATCGGAAAAACCATGATGCTCGCCACCGTTGTTTCCAATATGGAAGCCCGTGAAGGCATCGATTTCCTTCCATTGTCAGTGGATTATCAAGAAAAATTTGCTGCAGTGGGTAGAATCCCGGGTAGTTTTATGCGCAGAGAAGCACGTCCTTCTGATTACGAAATCTTGATTTCAAGATTGATTGATCGCGCGTTACGTCCACTTTTCCCAGAAGATTATCATGCAGAGATTCAGGTACTTGTCACCTTGATGAGTTCTGATGACAATATTTTGCCGGATGCTTTGGCCGGATTGGCCGCTTCGGCTGCAGTGGTTCTTTCAGATATTCCTTTTGACGGACCTTTAACAGAATTGCGCGTTGGTCGCATCAACGGTCAGTTTGTGATCAACCCGACGAGAGAAGAAATGAAAAATTCTGACCTCGATATTATCGTAGGTGGTACGGCCCATGACTTGAACATGGTGGAAGGTGAAATGTCTGAAGTATCAGAAAGTGATATGGTAGAAGCCTTGAAATTTGCACATCAACATATCAAAACAATTTGTCAGGCACAGCTTGATTTAGCTGAATTGGCCGGAGGCAGAAAAGCACCGAGAGCCTATAGTCATGAAATCAATGACGAAGAACTAAAGAAACAGGTTCATAGCGACTTATATCAGAAGTTGTATGATATCGCTGTGGGTACCACGGCTAAAAACGAACGCTCAGAAGCATTCGATAAAGTATTGAAAGATTATGTAGAGTCTTTCGGCCCGGAACTCGAATCTGAAAAGGCCGGATTGATCAAAAAATATTACAAGAGCGCTAAAAAAACTGCCGTACGCAATATGGTTCTTGAAACGAGAACCCGTTTGGATGGCCGCGCACTTGACGAAGTCAGGCCGATTTGGTCTGAGGTAGATTATTTACCATCAGCCCACGGTTCTGCCGTATTTACCCGCGGAGAAACGCAATCAATTACCAGCGTAACCCTTGGATCTAAATTAGATCAGCAATTGCTTGACAGTCCAAATCTATTCGGACACAGCAAATTTTTGTTACATTACAACTTCCCGGCTTTCAGTACGGGTGAAGCAAGACCGAATAGAGGGGTAGGAAGAAGAGAAATTGGACACGGAAACCTTGCCAAACGCGGACTTGAAAAAATGCTTCCTGATGATGTGTCTTACACCATCAGAATCGTTTCAGACATTCTTGAATCGAATGGATCTTCAAGTATGGCTACCGTTTGTGCCGGTTCATTGGCCTTGATGGATGCCGGTATTCAAATGAAAAGCGGCGTTTCAGGTATTGCCATGGGAATGATTTCTGATGAAACTACCGGGAAATACGCAATTCTGTCAGATATCCTCGGTGATGAAGATCATTTGGGAGATATGGATTTCAAAGTAATCGGGAATCACAACGGAATTCTCGCTTGTCAGATGGATATTAAAGTGAATGGATTATCGTATGAAGTGCTTTCACAAGCTTTAGAACAAGCAAAAAACGGAAGATTGCATATTTTGGGTGAAATGGAGAAAACCCTTGCAAATCCTCGCGAAGACTATAAACCTCATACCCCAAGAATCATCAAATTTGCCATAGAAAAAGACAAAATTGGGGCAGTAATCGGTACCGGTGGAAAAGTGATTCAAGAACTTCAGGCCAAAACCAATACCACCATTTCTATTGAAGAAGTAGATGGCAAAGGATGGGTTGAAATCATGTCTGCCAATTTGGAAGACATGGCAGCGGCCAAAGCTTATGTGGATGGATTATGCGCTGAAGCGGAAGAAGGAAAAACTTACGATGGTGTAGTAAAAGGTATCCAGGATTTTGGTGCCTTTGTAGAATTCCTCCCCGGAAAACAAGGTCTATTGCACATCAGTGAAATTGACTACAAACGCATCGATTCAATGGAAGGCCTATTCCAGGAAGGAGATGAATTGCAAGTTGTATTGCTTGAGGTTGACAAGAAAACCGGCAAATACCGCTTATCACGCAAGCCATTGCTCGAAAAACCAGAAGGCTATGTAGAACCTGAAAGACGCGAAAGAAGCGGCGGCGACAGAAGAGATAGCAGAGGCGGTGATAGAAGGGATAGTCGTGGTGGTGACAGAAGAGACAGTCGCGGTGGTGACAGAGACCGTGGCGGCGATAGACATCGCAGCAGAGATTAATCATAATCCTCAATAAATCTAAAAAAAAGCCATCTCAATGCGAGGTGGCTTTTTTGTTTTTGAAATTTCTTCTTTGGGCAAAATGCGGGCTATCCGCTTTAGGCGCTGGCAGAAAGGCTTGTTCCACGGTGTGCTGCCGAGGCTTTGTGCCCATCCGCCCGGCAACCCACGTTCCACATGGCCTTTCTGCTGCGCGCGCTGCCGCTTCTATCCCGTTTGCGAAGGGCGTTTGTAGTTCATATTTAGAGCATTACCACAAAAGTGGTACTCTTTTAACTAAACTATAAAGGGACTTAAAAGACACTGGGTACAAAAGGAAGGATTTTGGAATAATGGTAAACCCATTTATTGTCTTTCGAAAAATAATCTGAAGCCTGACAACGGAGTTCTTTGGCTGCAATTGAAGCCTATGAAACCTGAACATCCAAGAAATACACTTTTTAATTTTGACCAAAATTTACCCGAAGTTAAAAGAGTTGTGTCTATCAAAATCAGGCATGCTCAATGCTCATGAAATGGTGAATTGAAGAATAAACATTACAAACAACGCGACAACTCTTAGAATTAAAAAAGTATTTAACGAAATTTGTCTAAATGAATAATCAATCGACTGAACGAGATTCGCATTATCAGAATCTTGAAACGCTCAGCATGAATGAGCTATTAGAAGGGATCAACGCTGAAGACCAGAAAGTTGCAGCTTGCGTTGCACTAGAACTTTCACATATTTCCTTGATGGCGGAAGCCATTTTTGTGAGGCTATCTAAAGGCGGTCGTTTATTCTACATAGGTTCAGGCACCAGTGGTCGTTTGGGAATTGTAGACGCCAGTGAATGTCCCCCCACGTATGGTGTTCCTCAAGGTATGGTTGTGGGCATTATTGCAGGTGGAGATCAAGCCATCAGAAAAGCGGTTGAAAATGCCGAAGATGATGTTATACAAGGATGGTTAGATTTAGTATCACACGATATTTCTGAGCAAGATTTTGTTCTTGGTATTTCCGCATCCGGCAAAACTCCCTATGTTAAAGGGGCATTGACTTTGTGTAAATCCCATGGCATTGAAACCGGGTCGTTGAGCTGCAATAAAGACAGCGAATTAGGGTCGCTCGCAGACTTTTCTATTGAAGTTGAAGTCGGACCTGAATTCGTGACCGGAAGCACGCGTATGAAGTCAGGAACCGCTCAAAAAATGGTTCTAAACATGATCACCACGGGCGTGATGGTAAAACTCGGAAAAGTGAAGGGAAATAAAATGGTAGACATGCAGTTGACGAATGCCAAACTAATAGACCGGGGCACAAAAATGATCATCAATGAGACCCGTCTTGATTATGAGAGCGCCAAGAATTTATTGGTAAAACATGGCAGTGTTCGCGATGCACTGAACGCATTCCACGAAAACCTGAAAAATTAGAGAAACGATCTAATCAAAGTAGCTGTTTCACTCAGCTCTTCATCACTGAATTTCTTTTTATTGGAAAAATCCATATCGGATAAAGAATTCATGGGAATTAAATGAATATGAGCATGGGGCACTTCCAAGCCAATGACCGCTACTCCTATTTTTTTACATGGAATAGCCTTTTTCAAGCCAATGGCAAGCTTTTTCGCAAACAACATTAAATCACTGAATTGGATATCCTCAATATCAAAGAAATAATCAACAGAAGTTTTCGGTACCACTAAAACATGCCCTTTCTGAACCGGAAACAAATCTAGAAAAGCCAAAAAATCGCTCGTTTCTGCGACCTTGTGACATGGTATTTCACCATTGATTATCTTCTCAAAAATGGTGGACATATCAGATAGTAATTTCCAGGATTTCTAAATCAATGATACCTGCAGGCACCGTTACTTGCACCAAATCCCCCACCCTCTTTCCAAGCAATGCCTTACCAATAGGTGATCCCATCGAAATTTTAAATTCTTTAAAATTGGCTTCCTTCTCTGAAACAAGGGTATACGTTACTTCTTTGCCAATTTTTGTATTCATCAATCGCACAATGTTCTGTGGACCAACTTTAGACAAATCAGCTTTTGATTTGTCAAGTACTCTCGCATTTCCAAATACCTCTTCGAGTTTGGCAATCTTCATTTCAAGAAGACCTTGGGCCTCCTTCGCTGCATCATATTCGGCATTCTCGGATAAGTCACCTTTGTCTCTGGCTTCAGCTATCTGTCTCGAGATAGAGGGCCGTTCAACCGTTTTCAAATGTTCTATTTCCTTTTTTAGGTTGTCGAAGCCTTCTTGGCTCATATAATTGATGTCTGACATAACTCTATTTGATTGGTATTGATAACAAAAGAGCATTGTACCCGTCACAGATACAATGCTCCTGCAAAAATAATATTAAGATTTACTTCTCTTCTTTATCGTTCAATGTTAGACGCACTCCAAAAGAATGAGTTCCGCCAAATGGGTTGCTATGTCTGAAAGAATAATCAAAACCAAACGTATTTTCGTTCTTCTTTTTGTTCGTTGGCACCTCAAATGTCAAACCTGCCGAAACTCCTGTATAAGCATTGGTTCTGGTTTCATAAGAGGTAATACCTTCTTCATAAGCATATCCCGCTCTTAACATGAGCATATTTTTATATCCATACTCCAAACCTAGAGTCAGCTGATTTCTGGAAAAGGCATTAGATGTAAAATTCATAGCCGTTGTCAAGCGGTTATTGTAGGTTTGCTGGGTTGCATCTAAGCGAAAATCATAAGAAGCTCCAATGTTAATCAGCGTTGGCAGGTTGAACCTAGCCGCTCTTAATGCGAAGGTCTGCTCCTGCTCGTTCAGTGGATTTATTGCTTTAGTAGCCAAACCATCCCCTGAATACTTTGCATCAGGACCTACGTTTTTAAGAGACACACCAAACTTGATGTCATTCTTTTTCAGTTTATCGTTTTTATCCGCAGTTTCGCTATACTGAATACCCGCATCGAGTGCCACACCTTGTGCTTTCACATTGGTAATGGTTTCGGAAAAGATTCTTACCAAGACCCCACCTGAAATAGTATTGGTGAACTTTTTGGCATAAGAAACACCCAAATTGGTAAATCTTGGTGAATAGGTACCCAATCCACCTTCAGGTTGTTCAACTGTTGTAATAGGAATATCTCCCAAATCAAAAGAAGACATGCTTAATCCCAAAACTCCTGAGCCACCTACAGATTGGGCAAATCCGAAGCTGTTGATGTTTATATCGGTACCCCTTAACCAACTGGTTCTTGAGAATACCACCTCAGTTTTGTTGGTATAAGCCAAACCGGCTACGTTGATGAACATGGATTCAACGCCGCGCACATTGCTTACGGCAGAGTAACCCATGCCGGAGCTTCTTGCCCAACCGTTTGCAGAAAGCTGGGTAGCCCCTGCCTGCCCGATTCTGTCAGGATTTCCGGCCAAAACCATAGTTGGCATTACACCGGAAAGAACAATTGCTAATATTTTCTTAAAATTCATGATACAGTTTTAAGTTCTTGGTAATGTTAGAAAGAATCCAAATCAAGTTCACGCATGATACCCATCCACTTCAACACTTTTTCACCCAGTTCTCCCGCATCCACATGAATAATGTAAATACCTGAAGCAATGGGCACACGGGCCTGATTTTTCATATCCCATGTAATCGCAGTAGCGTCATCATCCTTTTTGATTCTGCGCACCAACTGACCATCCAGTGTATATATGGATATATCACATTTGTAAGGTAGATTGGTAAACTTCACTTTGTTCTCAATCGGGTTATTTTCATACGCTGAGAATGCATAGTAAGGGTTTGGTACAATATTGATCAGGTCAAGTTTATTTTTCCCTTCATCCTTGCTCACTTCAGAATAAACATCGTCAGTATTGAACTTATACTTAGGATTGTCATTGTTTACCGGTGTTTGGCTGGTTCTGTAGTATTTATATGGTTTCTTCACTCGAATATCGAGACTAAAATCAGTAGGAGGAACCGGCATACCGTCTTTCTCAATCATTTTATAACCATTTGCCAGATAAGAAGGGATAACCCACATACACTGGAACATCACCTTATTAATTTCTATGGTTTTCTGAGATTCAGTTTTGCCTTCAAGCTGGGAGAGTATACCATGATAATAAGACCCCTGATCGTATGCCGGGCCTTTAGGATAAGCAATGGCAGGTACGCCCTCAGCAGAGCCCATTACATAGATGTAATGTCTTCCACCAAAACTTGGGTAAGTGCTGGTGTAAAAACCGCTGTTATCCGTAGGATTCCATTTCATATCACGGCCATTCTCAGCTGCCTGATAAGAATCTTCACCTATGACGATATTCAAACGTTCACCGGTTTCCACATTGATCGCATACCCCGGGAACCAGCCTCGGCCCTGTTCTCCTGATATTTTATTTCCATTAATATCGAGTGATGCACTTTTTCTCAAATGAAACTTAACGGCACCTCCCTCTGTGAGCCCCGGATCTTCACCCAACTCTATCACCACACAGCGAGTCCACTTCGTTTTATCAGCGGTGATAACAAAATCAATACTCGCTAAATCCTTCAAACCCCAAGTGTTGATGACCGGTGATCCCTGAAATGCTGGACCTTGAACCAAAGTAGCGGGTCTTTGAGGAGTGGCAGATGTTGGATTTCTGCTCGACAAACGATACGGTCCAACGCGGCCATTCCAAATTTTCTCATATACTTCAAATCGATCCATAGACTCACCACCCAAGGCAAAATCGTGGATTGAATAATCTTTGGTTGATTCAGACGAACCGTTTCTTCCTGAACGTATCCAATCAAACCAAGGCGTGTTATCCTGATCAGCAAGAGCAGTTAGCCACTGCTTACTGTTGTCAGGCCATCTAACATCCCAACTAATTAAGCCATTGGTTTCATCTTGCAGATCATCTCCCGGGCCTTTCACCTGATGAACATTGATGGCCAATCCCCAGTCGCCTATTTTATTGCTGCCTTTAGATTCGAGTAATATTTGTTCGTTGCTATAATTGATGGTGGTATCAGCAAAAATGGTATCACCAGAAGTTATATTGACCAATATCCATGTAGTATTGGTATCCACCACACCGGCTTCTCTCACAGTATTAGATGAAGGAATCGGTGTTTCAAGCAAGGTCAATTCGAAATCACCCTTTGGGACTCTTAATGGATCAATAACTTTTACGGTAACAGGCCCCTTTCCTCTTTCATACTTCGGATTGGCCATGATGTTATTATCTAAAATAAACTGGCGGCTCTCATCGGTTAATTCTAGCGCAGTACCCCCGTTTCCTGTTCCTTCAATTCTTATGATTTGCGGCCCTTCACCATAATTGGCACCGATTTTATATCCCCCATCCTGATCTCCAATTGGGATATGCGGGGTAACGCTGAATTGTCTGATTTTTCTACCTGCAAGATATTCAACAGCCGGGTGTCCGGGCAATCCGGCATAGCTAATCACTAAAAAGTAATAGGTACGATTATTCACCAATTGCTTGTTTGAACCTGTGGCAAATGCGTCATCTTTAAACGACAACGAGTGCACTAATCCTTTGTTCGGCCCTTCAACCATCAACTTAGGTAAAGGCTGACCCAATGTTCCATCAAACGGTGAATTAACCAATCGGGCAATGCTATCTCTTATGTCGCATAGAAACACCTCTCTAGATTTATCGATATCTTCCAAATCACCGGTACCAACCGTGGCATCTTTTAATTGATAAATGCGATATCCTTGGAAACGGTACAATTTCTTCACACCATCCACGATGGTTGCTTCCGTGTAGGTTTCAATTCTGCCTGTTTCTTTGAAATTGAAAATGACTTCTTTATCCATTTCACGAACTTCTACTATTGGGGCATCAGGTCCGTCTAAGATATCAAAACAGTTATCAAATAATTCCTGTGCTTTTCGGCTAGCAGATTTTAGCAATGCCAAAGAACCTTCGGAACCTCCTGAACTAGTTTTAGCCCAAACAACACCCACTGTTATGTAATTGATCGCTCCCGGTTTTAAATTAAATGGACCGGATGTTTGCAAGAATCTCCTATCCTGGGGTGTATTGCCGGCTTGTCGCTCATTCCAGTTGTCATTTGAATGTCGAGGATCGGTATTCCACGGGAACATATAATCGGCACATTCAGATCCTGAAAAGCCATCTCCTCCCCATTTAATGCAATCACCATTTTTCCAACGACCGCGCAAATAATTGTAAAAATCAATGGCTGAGTTCGGATTTCCTTTAATTGAGAAATCGTTATTGTAATAGACGAATTTACTCATACCCAACTCAATAGAAGTTGGGATTCCATTGATCACAGTATCTTTTCTTGGACTTTCGAAAAAATCAACACCCACAGAAGGTGGATTCAATCCATAACCTAAGATACCTTCATCGTTGTCGTCTCCATTATAACAAAAGCCGAGACTTAAACCAACATCACAACCTACGTAATCATCTGCATAATTTCCCAAATCCGCGTCCACCCATTCTCCGAAATAGGTTTCTTCGAGCGTGGATGAACCGCGGTTAATAATGCGGGTCTTATAAAAGGTCATGTTATTAATCTCATCATTTGTAGCGTATGCGAACGCTGTTGTTTGCAATTCTAAACCGATGGGCAAACCATTTGTTTCTGAGTGAATATTCCCCTTATCATTGTAAACAAACCATAACATTTTGTCTGGCTGATCGGAGGGTTTATTATTTGCATTAGAAACCTTGATTCCGCGACATTCTGTCTGTAAAACCGGATAATCACCATTGATTGGATTATAGAAACCATCTCCATTGGCATCGAAGTAAGGGGCCATCTGATCCGGCAAATTCAATCCATTTCCGTTTCCGGGCCACTTTGAAATATTTTCAGAAGGGTTAGGCACGGCTCCACTCGCAAGATATTCGTCCCAATGAGAGATAATCTCATCTCTGGTCACCTGATAAACTTCATCGAATTGCTTACAAATTAAAGAATTTGTATTACTTGTGATGGTATCCAAAGGGCCCGGCCAAAAGTCTGAGCCCCTTTGACGATAGGTCATAGCTGCAATCTTTAAGTTTCCTTGTTCAAAACCACCAATCCAAATGGCACCTGAAAAAAGTGAATGTTTCCTCACTGCATTCAAGTCATTGATTTTGGGGATTTCATATTTGGGGTTGTTCAAGTCCCACCACATATCGCCACCGTTCAGAATTTTCGTTCTAACATTATTGATATCCAAATCTGCACTTGCAGAAGCCGGTTCACAATCTGAACCAAACTTCATTTTCTTCTGCATCGCTTCATTTTTGGAAACCTGTCTGCTCAGGCCAACACTTTCACGTGCTGATAATTGTGCCATCGACAAAGTCAATAAAGCCACGATCAATATATTCTTCATATTTCTCCGTTTTTTCATTTAAAATTAGATTTTAGAATTTAGAAATTAGAATAATACTTTCACTCCTAATCTTGCCAATCTGGGGAATGTATAGTTATATGGGTTGTCTACTTTCACATTATACAGATCGATGAACGACTGCTGATTTACCTGCTCGGTGATATACTGACGACCTTGTGGTGAGCTCAAATAACCATCATCATTGGGCAATCCTGTAAATTGATAAACCCCATCTACGGCTTTTTGATTTAATAAATTCTGAACCCAGATAAATACGTTCAGATTGTAAGAATTCAGACCTTTTTCGCGTTTGCGTTTTTTGGCAATTTCAAAATTCTTGCTGAGGTTCATATCAACTCTGTATTGCCAAGGCATGCGAGACCCGAATGGATTTCCATCAATTTGACTTCTCTGAGCACGTCCCATATCTGCTTGTGCTTCAGAAATGGCTTGTTGATATCTGGTGAAAGGAGAACCGGATCTTGCATTGAAAATAAAGTTGGCACCCATATCAGCAAATACAGGGAACTTACCCAGGTAATAACCTTTGTAATTTTCCTTTGAATCAAAGCGATAATCGAGGATACCTACAATTTTGTGGCGAATGTCTACATCCATTGGATACAAAGTACGCAGGTTCGGCTGGTTGGCCGCGATCAACGCCGCTTGAGAGTTGATGTTTGAACCGGTGCCATCCGCAAAAAGCAATGCGTAGTTAGCGGTCAAAGAAACATTGCCCATCTCACGCAATTCATATTCAACACGGAAAGCTTTGGTAGTGCTGAAATCGATATTGGCCGTTGTGTTATAAGAAATAGGATATGCCTGATTTACGCGAATCAATCCAAAGTCATTGCGTGTTTCTGCATAGGTGGCAATTAAACTGATGGCCGAATTATCGGTCAGTTTTTGCTTAAATCCTAATTCATAATTGGTACGAATACGTGGTTTCAACCCGGCATTAGCAATGGTTCCACCTTGAGTCGCTTCTAAGAAGTAATAGTTATTAATGGGCGCAAAAGTGGCACCATCTCCAGGACGCTGAGCCAAAACATCATAATTGGCAAAGAATTGAGCATCTGAATTGATAGGAAATGAAAACCAAACCCTTGGCAAAACATTGATTTGTGGATCATAATCTACAAATGATTCTTTGGTCACTTCCTGATTCTTTGGATCTGACAATAAAGGTTGAATTCTACCATTGGTAGTTTGATTCGCTAAAAAGTCAGGAGAGCTGATTTCGATACCATTGGCATCGTACCATACATTCTCTTTTCTGTAACCGATGATTTTTGTTGGATTCTCAGTATTGTTGACATACACAGAGAAGTCCTCGCCCAAGTTACCCGGATGGGTCACAGGCAAACCGTTTAATTCTTTCACTTCTCCAACCGATTGGATTGGATAAAGTGAGTAGTTATCTTTCAATACAAATTGATTGGCATCATATCTTTCAATACGAACCCCAACGCGCAAAATCAAATCTTTGAAAGCAAATTTATCCTGCAACCATGCCGCTGAATAAATAGGGGCAAAAGACCCAATGCTTCGGTTTTGCTTGTCATAAAGGAATTGAGATAAGCTTGGTTTGTTTCTCACACGATTTCCTTTGTAGTCATATCCGTAATAAGAAACATAGCTATTACCATTGTTCCACAAATCTTCGGCACTAAACATATTCAAATTGAACATGCTCGGATCTAACGCATTGATGTCAATAAATGAGCGCTCTCCGATTAAATTACCATTTACATCTCTCGCGCCATTATTCATCAATTTTTGACGGAGGTTTTTGTCGAAAGTTGATTGTGCATCCGAATTAACGCGAATGTTATAGCTTACGGTATCTAAGAAGTTCCCGAATTGGTCATAAGAGTGGGTGCCGCCTTGCACATAGCTTCCGGT
This sequence comes from Bacteroidia bacterium, assembly GCA_044339595.1. Classification (GTDB taxonomy): domain Bacteria; phylum Bacteroidota; class Bacteroidia; order NS11-12g; family UBA9320; genus CAZTGZ01. Next base: position 27,683 of record JBIIVF010000003.1, on the reverse strand, counting down.
GGTAATTTTATCGAGCTGATCGATGTGGCTGTTGGCCAACAAAGGCATCAATCTCCAAAGACTGTTGGCACTGATTCCATAACCACTTGCAATATTCTGCTCGTAAGTTATACCAAATTGAAGATCGTGTTTATTCGTCAAGTTTAAAGAAGCCTCTCCCATGGCATACGCTGAAATCCGCTCAAACATACTTTTGCTGTAATTGGCGGTAATGTTTCCCGGATTGAACCACAGTGAATAGGTATTGGGAATACCAAAGCCGTTCAATACTCCCTGACCCTGTAAAATCTGGTTTTCACTGAATACTGGTTGACCTAAATCAGCAGCATTGTTAAAGAAGTTTTCAGTATATCTCGACAACAAAGGATTCTTGTCGCGTGCCTCGTAGGTAATCAATGTATCTCTGAAACCCACCAATTCCCAAAATCCTGCTCTGGTTACGGTATCTCCTTTTTGATCGATATGCAACTGGGTGTTCGAATTATATCCATACACCGGTGCACGATGACGTTCAAATTTACCCAAATAGCCATAATTAAAAATATTCTCGCCATGGAAAGGGTTGTAACTATTTCTCAAACTTGCCTGATAATCGAGACGAACGGTATAAAATGCATCTGTCAACAATGACTTATCTTCTTTTTTGGATTTGTCATTCTCGTTTTCGTTGCGAAGCTTTTGAGTGAATTTCAAATAAGTACGGTACGTTTGGGCAACGGATTGGCTGAAGTTTTTATAATTCATCAAATAGTTGCTGTATGAAAAATTGTCGTTTACCTGGTAGTTATAGCTACCGAAGAAAGTAATGTTGGTGTTTTTATTGGGTTGGTACTCGAGTTTACCTTGCACAACACTGGCAATCTGGGCCACATTTCTGCGTGCCTTCTCTTTTACCATATCATTTTTGGTAATGAAAGAAGAACTTGGAACAAATCCTCCGCCCAATGGGTTGGCAACGAGCGGATTTTCTTCAAGTTCTTTCAGTTTTTCATCATTCACCACATACAATCCTCCAAATGCCGGACTCGGATCTTTTTGATAGTTAATATTTCCAGACAATTGGAAACCCCAAGCAACATATTCTTTATCACCTCCACCTTTGTTCTTTATTTTTAATGGGCCGGAAACAAATCCTTCCAACTGATTGTAATGATAAGGATCAAACATGCTGGAAGAAATTAACTCGACACTCTTCCTAAAAATAGCCGATGGACCTTTTGTGGTAATGCTAATCGCCCCACCTGTAAAGTCACCAAACTGGGCAGGAATTCCTGATTGAATGATATCAATTTGACCTTGAGCTGCCTGCGGAAGATTCACTGAACCAACCACCGGAACTCCATCCACAAAATAACGCGTACCATCAGAACGCTGCCCGATAAAACTCACCCCGGCGCTGGTTGAAGATACACCCGATGCGGTAGCGGCTATGGCTCCCAAGCTTCGGGTAGGAAGTTTTACAATATCTCCGTCAGAAAATGTTTTGCTATTTTCACCATCTTTCACGATGGGCGTTTTCCATTTTTTAACTACCACCACATTTAATTCCTGGGCATCTGCTTTTGACATTTCAACATTCACATAAGTGATGTTATTGGCACGCACCGCAACACCGCGCTCTTCGTAATCACGATAGTCGATATACTTCGCTACAATCGTGTAACTACCCGGCTCCAAAGCCTTGATGTAATAGTTCCCATTATCATCCGTCATAGCACCACCTTTGCTCATGCCGTCTTTGGTGACCAAAATGTTCATGTAATCCAGCGGTTTTTTGGTTTTGGCGTCGACCACCTTTCCCCGGATTTCACCGAAATTTGATTGTGCTAAAGACCAACCTGCTGTGAGGATTAAGGTCAAGACTAAGTAAATTTTTCTGCTCATATAAAGACTCATTACAACTGTGTTTATCGAGTTTTTCCTTTAATTGGTGATATTTAACAATCTATGATTTTGCAAAAAAAGGAAATTATCTTGGAGTTTTGACGTGTTTGACAAAATTGTTTTCTTTTTGTGACCTTTCGATGAATACATCTTTAATTTTGATTGACAGTATTTCTGAAATCTTACGGTAAGACTCCACGGTCCACCCCCCCACGTGGGGGGTGATGATCACATCATCTCTGGATATAAGTCGCTCAAAATCAACTTGTTGTTCGGTACTCAATCCATGAATTTTCTCATTTTCAAGAACATCCATGCCCAAAGCGATTATTTTGCCGTTATCCATGGCGTTCAACAAGTCGCGGAGCACCATGATTTTTCCCCGACTTAAATTAAGCAGGGTGATGTTTTTTTTAAAGCGATTGATAAAATCAAGATTCAGCATTCGGAGGGTTAAATCTGTGAGCGGCACATGCAAACTGACGATGTCGGCTTCCTCAAAAATTTGATTCATATCGGTCTCCTTAACATACTCGGTTCCGAAATTCTGTTTGAAGAGGTCAAAAGCCAAAATACGGCAATTAAAAGCTCCTAATCTTCGCGCTACCTGCTCTCCTGTATTTCCGTATCCAATAATCGCTACTGTTTTCTCACCAAGTTCGGTTCCTCTGTTGGCTTCTCTGTTCCAACTGTATCGCCGAACCTCCCGGTCTGATTTTGCTATATTATGCAACAATGCCAGCAGGGTTCCGACCGTCTGCTCTGCTACCGCATCCCGGTTTCCTTCAGGGGCATTTACACAAACAATTCCTCTTAATTCAGCTGCGTCTACGTCGATGTTATCCATTCCTGCGCCAGCCCGAGCTATGACTTTTAGATGGGTTGCCAGGTTGATTAAATTCTGATCTACCACGATGCCGGTTCTGACCACCAAAACGTCGTAATCCGGAATCAATGAGGATGTGTCTGAATAATTTAGTCCAGGCTTAAAGTCTAAATGGAAATTTTCGCACAAGGATTCCATGAACAAGGGGTGCATATCATCCACAATTAAAACTTTTCCCAACATCTTCAAGCCACCTTTAAATTGAAATTTTCAAAATACCCCTTGTTCTATTTTGCTAAGATAGCGGTTTTTTCTACGAAATGTCAAAACGGATTGTCAATTAATTGACAGATTATTTCCAGATGTTTTTTTCCTCGAGATGAACACTTTCTCCAAAGAACAGTCTTGCGGCTTCTTCAAACCCGGTTGTGTAGTCAGAAACAAAGAATTTTTGATGTGGAGTAACTCCTATTCTGCGCAAATTTAGCGCATCGAGATGGTCTTTCAGTTTGGTGGAAACCAATGCCGGTGCATCAATCAAAGGTATTTGATTCTGGTAATAGGCACTAATTTCCTTTTTGATCAGTGGATAGTGCGTGCAGCCTAATATTAAAGCATCAATGTCGGTAATCTTATCGAGGTAGGATGCCACAATGGCTTTAGAAATATTGTTGTTAAAAAAACCTTCTTCAATCATCGGCGCCAACAAAGGCGTACTCAGGTTTTTAACTTGAATGTCTTTGAGTTTGGTTTTGAGTCTCCTGGCATAAATACCGCTGCTGATGGTACGTTTGGTGCCAATCACACCTACCGACTTGATGGTTTCTTGAGCAGCGACCCATTGAACCACCGGATCCACTACATTGATAATTAGATCTTTATGGAATGGTGGCAGGGAAGCCCTTTCGAGCACGCTGCTGGCCGTATTACAAGCAATGACCAGGGCTTTGCAACCCCGGCCATATAAAAAGTCTGAAATCTTGGCTACATAATACCGAATCGCATCGCCCGACTTATCGCCATAAGGCAAGTGGGCCGTATCTCCAAAGTAGATAATCTCTTCATTGGGCAAAGCATCTAAAATAGCCCTGGCAACCGTAAGGCCACCGATGCCGGAATCAAATATTCCGATGGGCCCATCTGCAGATGGTTTTGCCTGAAAAGACATCATTATTTTGCCGGTGTAGTAGGCGCAGTAATATTCAATTTCTTCAGCACGTCTGTCATTAAATCGTGCTTGGGATCGCCATAAATCAATCCTCCACCTTCAGTTGAATCCATCACATATTCGTAGCCTTTTTCTTTGGCTACTGCTGCAATTGAATCTTTCAACTTTTTGATGATGGGTTCGAGCAATTCCTCTCTTTTCGCCATGATGTCTTCTTGGGCAGACGCTTGCAACTGTTGGTAATTGCTATACATATCTTCCAATTCCTTCTGTTTCACCGCCAAAATGGTCTTTGGAGATGTTTTGTCTTCCTGAAGGGCAGCGCTTTTTTCCTGAATATCGGTCTGCATCTGAAGCAATTGTTTCTCATAAGAGGCTTGATAATCCGTCAACTTTGTTTCTACCTCCTTGATTTCAGGCATTTTTTGAAGCAATTCACCCGAATTTACGTGGGCAATTTTAGATTGAGCTTGTGCTACCATGCCTGCTGCAAGCATTACCAACACCATCATCACTTTTTTCATTGTGTATTTCATTAATTTAATTGTTTGATTGTTTATTAAAATTTTATCTTGGTGGTAATTCATCCCCTTTCGGTTCCGGAGGTAAATTGTCTTTGTTTACAGGTTTACTTCCCGGGGTTTCTTTGGTTTTAACTACCCCTAATTCTTGCAACACTTCATCACTCTTGTCGTATTTTGAATTGCTGAAAAGCATGACCATATCGCCTGATTTATCAAAAATAAAATCGAGTGTATTTTCTTTGGCGATCTTTTGAATGGCATCATAAACCTGATCTTGAATCGGCTTGATGAATTCCTGTCTTTTCTTAAATAATTCGCCCTCGTAGCCAAATTTATCTTGCTGATACTTTTTAGCTTCTCTTTCCTTCACAATGATTTCTTCTTCTCTTTTCTTTTGAAGTTCACCGCTTAGAATGACTTTTTCGGCCTGATAATCTTTGTACATTTTGTCGATATCGGCATACAGCTTATCCACTTCCTTTTGCCATTTTTCGCTTTGCTCATCTACTTGTTTTTGAGCAGAACGATAAGACGGAAGTTGTCCAAGAATATATTCTGTATCTACGTAACCAAATTTCTGTGCAAACGTGTTTGTGCCTAAGAGCATAAAACAACTCATCGCAATCAAAAAGGGAGCTTTCTTCAATATTTTCATATTTGTCTTTTTCTTTTGGGTTTCAAACCGTGTTCCAATTCAAATCGATGGCCAAAAAGCGTGTAAAAGTGCGCAATTATAATCAAAATTAACCATTTGACCTGATGGCATAAATGGATGCAGGTTGTTCACTATTATATACAATCAATGTTCGATTTGGATAGGACCACTGTTTACTTTGTTGCTCAACTGCAAACGTCGATCGACCATTTGCAGATAGACCTTTACAGTATTGGGGTAAATGGTAAGGCTGCTGGCATCATAGGAAACCTCAATTTCTCCTTCAACATATTTATTCCTTCCCGAAGGTAGTAAATCCGGAATGCGTTGATGAAATATTTGATTAAATGAGGTACCGGGTACTTTAATGGTATCCTCCCCACCATTATCTAAATCCATGATATCTACCCATAAATTATATCTGAAAAGTCCTTGATTATAAGGGGCCCCTGTATCTGTCAGTGACAAACCCAAATCTCCATTCTCATCTTTGTACCCAATTTTTAAAACCAGCAATGAATCTTTCCCGGTTCCCGGCGACTTTACTTTTTCAAACCCCAAAAAGGAAATTTCCGGTGGCCTTTGAAATCCGGGATCATCCCCATCGCGGCATGACCACCATGATGTGGAAACCATAAACAACAGAAACAGGATATAATTACCTTTGAAGTTCAAATGACAAGCGCTTTTTCCGAAAGGTTAACATCTTTAGATCAACATGGGTTCAACGACCTTGCTCTCGAATTATTTCAGAAACATCTAAAATATAATCCGGTTTACGCTGAATTCGTCCGTTTTCTCGGCAAAGACACTACAAAAGTAAGAGAATGTCATGAAATCCCGTTCATGCCCGTTGATATGTTCAAATCATCCCGGGTGCTTCTGTCCGGACTAACGGAGGAGCGCATATTCGAAAGCAGCTCAACCACGGGCAAAGGGCTCAGCCGACATTATTTACCTGATTTAGCACATTACGGTGAGATAATTCATGAAACCTTTGTTCGCACTTTCGGCGATCCGGCAGATTATGCCATTTACGGTTTGCTTCCCGGATATATCGAAAGGCAAAACTCATCGCTTATTTATATGGTGCAACACCTGATGACGCTTTCAGGTTATGAAGGTGGTTTCTATACCTATCAATTAGATAAGCTGAACATGGCCTTGCAAAAGGCGCCCAAAGAGAGAAAGATTTTGTTGTTTGGCGTAACCTGGGCATTGCTCGATTATGCATCTACTAAACCTGTTTTGCCGGCAGATACCATGGTCATTGAAACCGGCGGAATGAAAGGAAGGCATACAGAAATTATCCGGGCAGAATTGCATGAACAGCTCAAAAGTGGATTCGGCATTGAAAATATCTGCACTGAATACGGCATGACAGAATTGCAAAGCATGGCTTATTCACTGAAGGATGGCCTTTTGAAGTTGCCGCCCTGGATACGAATCTACATTATGGACAAAAATGACCCATTTCAAATTCTGCCTCCCGGTCAATCCGGCAAAATCTGCATCATAGACTTAGCGAATCATCAAACGTGCCCTTTTATAGCTACCGCAGACCTGGGGATTGAACATCCCGATGGCAGCATCGAAATATTAGGGCGGACAGATTACAGTGAAATGCGGGGGTGCAGTTTGATGGCAATCTGACACACCCTTCAAGGGTGGTCAACCCTTCAAGGGTGTCGGTCCCTTGAAGGGTTGGAAATTAACCTCACCTCTTCAAAGACACATTCTCATCTCCTGCTTTATATGGTGTGTATGAAATGATGAATTGCAACATTTCATCGGTAGTTCGCATGCCGGCACCGCCCCTCTCCAGTCTTTCTGAAACCCAATCCGGAGGATGATTCGGATTGAACGGATTTTCAGCAGTATTGTCAAAAGTTGCTTCTACTACAATGCGGGAACCGGCAGGGATGGGCAACATACTTGGATAGGTGTAGAAATATTGCCATCTGAAATCCCACTTCGGGATGGATATCAACCGAATGGTGTCGCCGGTTGGTTTTAACGCATACGCCAGAAAATTGCTCCCCAATAAATGTAAATGCGGGTTGATGGTTAAAATACTGATGTCGGCAGGTACGTTGTATTCTGTTCGGAAAGTACTGATCTTGTTGGGTGGGATTTTCAAGGGTGGAACGATCGGTGATACGCCATTGGTACCCAACATGATTTCTGCCACTTCCCGTTCCGGCGGTTTTGAGGCAAAAAAGATATTCACTTTTGATTGATCCCAAACTCCTTTGGGTTGCGGTCCGTAATGAATGTCGTTGGCAACGATGGCTCCTTTGCGAAATACCCTGAATCCGCCAATCCCTTCGGGATACATTTGTGCTTCTACACCGGGCAGATAGTTCACGGCTGAATGAATGCGCCGCGGGATGCTGCCATCATCGTTGTAAAACATCATCGATTCAAATAACTTTACGTACGCTTCATAAGGATCTGTTTCAATGTTCATGACCCGCCGGCCTTTAAAAACATCCTTTTTTTGATCCTCCTGATACATGAGCAGATGGCCATTCATGTGATGGACCAAACCGTTTTTGCCGGGAATAAATTCAATTGCCCGGATAAAAGTGTCGCTATCGAGTTGAAAAGGCAGTTTCATCAGCAAAAACCGATCGCGATTATCACCGGGAATGAAAAAACTATCGGCCGTCAAGGTCAGATCAGGTTTCCCCAATAAAGATGATCCTGGAAATTGGGGTGGCATCGGCAATGCATTCGTAGGTCCTTCTTTCGCTCCTCCTGAAACCCAGTCTTCGATGATGCTTTTTTCCTCCTCATTGAGGAATTTTTCGCCCAAAAAATGAGAATACGCAGGATCGGCGGGCCATGGAGGCATATATCCACTTTTCGTCACTTTTAAAATGGTTTTCTTTTTCTTCCAGGCTTCCTTATAAGTCATCAAAGAAAATGGAGCGGCTCCATCCGGCCTGTGACAACTGACGCAATGCTTATATAAGATGGGTGCAATATCTTCATTAAAAGTCGCATCGTTAGGCTTCCCACAGGAAGTCCATAAAGCAAAACAGCCCAGGATAGCAGCTGCTATTCCAATATGGTTTCGAGATAACATCCTACAGCTTGAGTTGAATGAGGGTAAATCTTATCGTTACGAAGCATCGCCTTGATGGCATTCCGAAAATAAAAACTGTCCGCCTTCAATCGATGTTGACCCAAATCTTTCAGTCGGTTATCGAATGCACCTCTATATTGTATCTTTTGACGCGCATCCAACAAAAAGAATTCAGGTGAAATAGTGGCTTTTAAAAATTGGGTGGTGATACCTTCAATGTCTCTGTATATCGGTTCAGTATATCCAGACTTTTCACGAAAATCCTTGATGTCATCCAAGTTATAATCCGTTCCTGAGATCACCGCTACAAAACTCAGGGTGTCGAATTCCTTTTCCTGTTGAAGCCTCTGAAAATCGGAGGCATATCGTATTGCCCACGGACAATCAGGCACAAATATCATCATGGCCACCGGTTCATCTTTAAGTTGATATTTTTCTCCATTTTCATCATACCATTCAGGTGAAGGGGCCGGAGAGCACGACACCCCCAATAATAATGTAAAAAAGATGAACAACCTCATGACTTCCACTCCGGTAAATCAACGATAAAACAGGTTCCTTTTGATTCGTGGGATTCAAAACGAATGCTCCCTCCGCTCACTTCCACAATTTTCCTGGAAATGGCCAATCCCAACCCCATTCCGGATGTTTTGGTACTGAAATTGGGCACGAATATTTTATCTTTCAAGGTGTCAGCAATTCCGGAGCCGTTGTCACACACTTCTGTGATGATGCGTCCATCCACACAATGCATTTTCACTTCAATTCTACCAATTTTTTCAAGCACAATGGCCTGTATGGCGTTTTTAAAAAGATTGTTGAATACCCTTGAAATTTGCTCCTTGTCTGCCCTGATTTCTGCCGAATGTTCGGGCATTTCTGCATGAAAATGTACTTCGGAAGATTTTTCAAACAGGTGAATGGCATTGCTCACCACCATTCTAAGATCAAATACCTCAAATCGTTCATTGGGCATTTTGGCAAAATCACTGAAACTGCTAGCCAGGTTAGAAAGGCTGTCAATTTGCTCAACCAGAATTTTGGTAACGCGTTCAAACGTATGTTCAAGTTTATCACTTTTGTCATACCAGGCGCGCTGTAAATGCTGTATGTTGAGTTTCATCGGTGTAAGCGGATTCTTGATTTCATGCGCCACCTGCCTCGCCATTTCTCGCCAGGCTCCTTCCCTTTCAGATTCTGACAATTTAAGGGCACTCTCTTCTAACTCCAATACCATTTTATTGTATTGCCTCACCAATTGACCAATTTCATCATTCTGTTTCCAGTCAATCATTTCATTGGTACTGCCGAGTACCATGTGCGAAATCTTCTCGCGAATCATGGTCAATGGACGTGTTATTTTTTCTGAAATGAACCATGCAAGGGCCAAAGCCGCGATAAACAAGATGAAATATAAATTGATATACGCCATCATAAAGTCTGAAACCTCGTGATTGAGTTCTTCCTGTTCAGTAAAATAGGACATATTCAGATAGGCGAGCAAGGCACGGTTCTCATCCAACAATGGCACATAGGCACTTTGATAATCTAAACCTGCCAGCGTTTCTTTATGTTGAAATTTCGAAACCTTTTCACCATTCATCACACTGAACGCCATGGGATTCATCAATTTACCCATGATCTTCTGATCGAAAAGCTGCGGTTCGCTCGTGGCAATCAACCTGCCTTCTGTGCTGTAAAGATGAAAGACACTTTTATTTAAATCACTTAGTTGATTTATGAGCAATTGTCTTGCATCCTGATTTTTGAGCTTCACACCCAGGTTCACTTCATTTTGCAGTTGATTCGATGCTTCAAGCAAATGAGAGGTAATGTTTTCACGCATCCGTTCATTGTAATTGCTGCGCACATATTGGGAAGTCAGATACACCGAAACCAACAACCCCGCGATCAATAACCCGGATAGGGCAATCCTTATTCTGGAACTGAGCATCCCCATGCCTGCACCCACTGTATTCTGAGCATAAATGGCAATCATGGAAACTTTATTTACTTCCTCTTCATCGGTCTCCTTGAATATGAGATTCAGCAATCGAATCCCGAACATCCAGAAAAAGAAGATCAATAAGTAGAATAAAAACAATAAAGTAAAAACGGAAAAAACATGGTTTAGGTAATTGATGGATCGGGATAATACCACCGTAACGATGTCGGAATGTCGATTGATAAAATGCTTGTAATCCTCATTCCAGAGTCGGTTATTTTTTGCATCAAAAGCACCCCCATTCCGAAGTTGAATGGGATATGCAAATCCTCCCTTTTGATGACGAAGGGTTCCATATACGTAGATTGCATAAGAATATTGCGAAACGTCGTATCCGGATAGCGGTTTCCCTTTTTTTAGCAAGCGGGGGAATAAGTGAGGTATCTGAATGAACTTGGGTTGCAGAACCAGGAAGGAGCTACCGTTATGACCTTCCAAATCACAATTGTCAAATCGAGCGATGTAACCATTGACCACCGACGGATCTTTAATGTGATAAAAGTGATCGCTGATGGTGGGCATGGCATTAAAGTCATACAACTTGCTCAGATAAGGATAATTGTATTGAGACGCTCCACCGATACTCCGACCCAGGCTGTCGAAACTAAAAACCCTGACGTCGTATTTATCGAGATATCCTGTAAAATATAGTCTCCTCAGACGCTTTTCAAATTGATCTTTTCGGGTGATATAGCTATTGAAATCTTCCGGAACCAGGAATTCAGAAACGAGCTTATTCTCAATCCGGGTAAATTCGTATTCAGCCTCAACATCCTTTTCCGTGACGAGTTTATTGGCATAGAAAGACAGAAATTCCTTTTCATGCAATCTACCATAATAGAAATAGCAGGCCGTGGTAAAGATGGCACTTACTGACACAATAATCAGCATACCACTGGTGCCATTTTTCGACCTCCACCCTGCATAAATCAGTGCAATGAGGATCGCTGACAGGGCCGGCATTAGGAGTGATTGGGCCGTTCGGTGTCCATCCAGTATTTGGAAAGCAATAAATACTAACAAACCCAAAACAGGAATCCAGACTGTTTTGAAAACCGAGCCATAGTTGAGCACAATTGCGCTGATCAAACGGATCAATAGATACACCGTCATCCCCGCAGCCACAGAGGCAAGTAAGCTGTATCGATTGATATTGGCAATGTTAGAAGGATCGAATGAAATGCTTGAATCGAGCACCAGGCCCTTCAGCAAAGAAATCACCATGTCTGTTGCAAAAAAAGCAGCCACTGACATGATGAGCGCGGAGATTTTGAAAGCACCCCCTGCTCGAAAATTCTGAGGCAATTCAATTCTAAAAATCAACGACAAGGTTACACCGGCAAAAAGCGCATGCAACAACAAATCCCCCAGGGAAGGAAGTAGAAAAGATGATGCATAAATTTTGGGATCCATGATTTCTAGTCCTGCAAGCCAAACTGCTATTTGTTGATCATACAGCGCTTTGCGAAACAAGAATAACATCATCAGGGTAAGCAGGAAATAATACCAAGGCACCTGCCTCCATGACTCGAATTGAATGCCCCTGACTACCAGTAGAAATGCTAAAAGGGCCAACAATGTTCCCCATACCGAACCTTGATGTCCTTCTGTAACATTCAGAAAAACAGAAGTATCCGACAGCTGAATGCGTGTATTGGTAGAGTCTGCCGAAATATCTACTTCCAGATTGTCCGGTCTTGGAAAGCGATGAAAGGTTTTGCCCAGTTCATTGTATTGCACCGGATAGGCTGCCAGGAACAAATCATCCCCAACTTTTTCGGAAATGACCCAATACACTTTGTTTCTGGTATAATAGAAATGATTGGATTCCTGATAAACCGCAGAGGTGTCATAATCCAACTCAGGAGAAGTCCATCGGAAGGGGTCACCTGCCTTGAAACAAATTACTTCCCAATGGCCGTCATCAAATTTTTTGATTTGTTTGAACCATTCAAGATCCTTCTTGGTCTGATCATCTTTTAGCAATGCGATGAGCTCTTTGCCAAAGTTGCTTTTGATTTCGAGAAACTGTCCAAATTGGATTTCACCAGCTTTCGAAATACGGGAAGGTTCGCTTTTACCCAAATGATCCACCACCCACGAAAAAGCCACAAAAAACAGTGCGGCCAATATCCATCGAAATGCTATGGGGATTCTTCTCATCAGAAATAGGCGCCTTTGCTCAAATAGTTTTGTACATAATCGCTCACGCCAGCTTCCAGCGACAAAAATGGCGTATGATAGCCCGAATTCCACAATTTAGTCATCGTGGCTTCGGTGTAATACTGATAGGTATCTCGGATATCTAAAGGAGTGGGAACATATTCAATGTGGGGGGGCAAATGCAACGCTCCGAATATGGCCATGGCCAAATCATTGAAAGACCTTGCTTTTCCGGTTCCCAGATTGTAGAGACCGCTTTCCGGCTTTTTCAACCAACTGAACAACAGTACCTCCAACAAGTCTTTTACATAGATAAAGTCGCGTTTCTGTTCTCCATGGGCAATTCCCTCACGGTGAGATTCGAAAAGCTTCATGGTACCATGTTCAGAAATCTGACGATAGGCATGAAAAATCACCGATGCCATGCGCCCTTTATGATATTCATTGGGGCCGTACACATTAAAAAACTTAAATCCATGCCAATGAGGGGGTGTTTCGCTTTGTTGTTTTACCCAACGATCGAAGATTTGCTTGCTATCCCCGTAAGGATTGAGGGGTTTGAGCAATGAAATGTCGCGTGTATCATCAAATCCGTATTCCCCGTTGCCATAAGTGGCAGCGGAAGAAGCGTAAATCAGGGATATTTGCCGTTCGGTACAATATTTCCAGATTTTTTTTGAATAGGCGATGTTTAAAGTTTCAAAAATGGAAGTATCCATTTCAGTGGTATCTGTTCTGGCACCAATATGAAAAATAACATCCGGGGTTGGATGCAGATTCTCATTTGGAAAAAGCTGGCGATCCAATTTGATGTCGAAGCGCTTCCCCACCAAATTTTGTTGTTTAGATCCGCCATCAAATGCGTCAACTAAAATTAGATTTTCATATCCGAGATCATTGAGTTTGGATACCAAACAACTGCCAATGAAACCTGCCGCGCCTGTAACTGCAATTACCATAATTTTTCTCATTTCAAAATTACTGCTTTGAGGCATTGTTTACTACTACATTTTGGCTTGATGTGTATATTGATCGTAAAATTCAATTGCCGACACTACCTTTGCCAAAATTTTGAAATATGCCACGTCTTTTGTTCATCACGCGTAAAGAACATTTCAATGCTGCCCACAAACTCTATAATCCCGCATGGAGTGAAGAGAAAAATGAAGCAGTTTTCGGGAAATGTGCCAACAAAAACTGGCATGGACATAATTTCGATTTATACGTAACCGTAAAGGGATATCCGAATGAAGAAACCGGATTTGTGATGGATCTTAAAGTGCTCAAACAGATCATTCATGAGCATGTCATTGACCGGCTCGACCATAAAAACATCAACACCGATGTTGACTTTATGGAGGGCAAGATGGCTTCGATTGAAAATCTGGCCACGGCTATTTGGGATCAGATTGAGCCGCACCTTGTTGGGTGCCAGCTACATTGCGTCAGACTTTGGGAGACCCACAACAATTATGTGGAGTATTACGGGGATTAGTTCAACAATTTCTTGATCATAGCGATGGTTAATTCAACATCGCTTGCTGAAATATCCAGATGAGTAACCAGCCTGATCTGTTGATTCGAAATGGCCGACATCAGTATTCCATGATCTTTAAAAGCCTGGCATACATCCCCGGCCAGAAGGCCTTCCTTTAAATCAAAAATCACAATATTTGTTTCAACAGGCATCACTTGATGCACTGCAGCACAAGCCTGAAGTGATTGCTCCAGCATCAAAGCATGTTGATGATCTTCTGCGAGTCTGTCGACATGATGATCCAAGGCATACATGCCCGCCGCCGCTAACATCCCGGCCTGTCTCATTCCGCCGCCCATGCGTTTTCTGATGCGCTTGGCCTGATGAATATGGTTCTTGTTCCCCAATAATAAACTGCCCACCGGCGCACCCAATCCTTTGCTCAGGCAGATGCTGATGGTATCAAAAATTTGACCGTATTCTTTTGCGTTTTGACCTTTGGCTATGATGGCATTAAAGAGCCGGGCACCATCCAAATGGAGGCCAATGCCGTGTTTTTGACAAACCGCCCGAATCTCCCGTAGGTCGTTCATTTCATAGCAGCTACCCCCACCGCGGTTGGCTGTATTTTCAAGGCTTACCAAGGCACTTCTGCCTTTGTGCACATCGTCAGGATTGATGGCCAATTCTACCTGATTTGCAGATATTCTACCTCTGTTTCCGGCAATCAATCTGGGTTGTATACCGGCATGTACGGCCATTCCCGATCCTTCATATAAATAAATATGGGAAAGATTGCTGCAAATCACCTCATCTCCGGGACGGGTATGCAGGGCCAAAGCAATCTGATTGGTCATGGTACCGCTGGGACAAAACAACGCGGACTCCATCCCGAATAGGGTCGAAATTTTTTCTTCCAACGCTTTTACCGTCGGATCTTCGCCATACACATCATCCCCTACTTCAGCCTGAAACATAAAATCCTTCATGGCTGCGGTGGGTCGTGTGACCGTATCACTTCTGTAATCTATGGTGTTTTTCATTAATATCCGTATTTATCTTTCCATCGTTTGCGCAAAAATGTTCGGGTTTCTTCCTCTCGGGCATTGCTTCCCGGGATAAAAAAGGCCGTCCCTTCCAATCCGTCCGGCATGAATTCTTGTTGAACAAAATTGTTCGGAAAATCATGTGAATAGGCGTAATCTTTACCATAACCCATATTGCGCATCAAGGCCGTTTGGGCATTGCGCAATGAGAGCGGCACCGGCAAATCACCCGTTTCCTTTACTTTTCTTCGCGCATCTTTTATGGCCGTATAGGCACTGTTGCTTTTAGGCGAAGTGGCCAGATAGATGACCGTTTGAGACAAAATGATGTCACTTTCGGGCAACCCGATTACATGCACCGCCTGAAAACAATTGTTGGCCATCACAAAAGCGGTCGGATTGGCATTGCCGACATCTTCACTGGCTAAAATCAGCAATCTTCTGGCAATGAATTCAGGTTTTTCGCCCCCTTCCAGCATGCGGGCCAGATAGTACAAAGCCGCATTGGGATCACTTCCTCGAATGGATTTAATCAACGCAGAGATGATGTCATAGTGCATTTCTCCGGATTTGTCGAACATCGCCAGTTTTTCCTGCACTGTTTGACGGATTTTTTCGTTATCGAGCGTGCGTGGCGACCCCTCATTGTGCAGGGCTGCCAACTCGAGTGCATTCAACATTTTTCTGGCATCACCGCCGGATATTGAAAACAGGGCTTCCCATTCAACCACTTCAACTTGCAGCCTGCGCATGAGATCATCTTTTTCGATGGCATGATGCACTACTTTTTTGAGATCATCTTGTTCCAGAGATCGAAGTACGTAAACCTCACAACGACTCAACAAAGCCGCATTCACTTCAAAAGATGGATTTTCGGTAGTGGCACCGATCAAAACAACCGTACCCTTTTCAACAGCAGCCAATAGCGCATCTTGTTGACTTTTGCTAAAACGATGGATTTCATCAATAAAAAGGATGGGTCCGGCTTGTCCCATCAATCGGAATTTTGCCGCTTTTTCGATGGCCTCACGCACATCCTTTACACCACTGCTGATGGCGCTGAGTTTGAAGAAAGGTCGTTTTACCGTTTCGGCGATGATGCCGGCCAGGGTTGTTTTTCCAACCCCGGGCGGACCCCATAAAATCATGGAAGGCACCATGCCTTGTTCAATGGCCCTTCTCAATGGTTTGTTTTGACCAACAATGTGCTCCTGTCCAAAGAAATCATCCAATTTGACCGGCCGCATTCTCTCAGCCAGGGGTGTACTTTCCATCCCTCAAACGTACTAATTTTTTTAGAGGTAAGCAGGAATGATGTTGAAAAGTGGCAGTAAAGGGTTCGATAAGAAATAATTATTTCTAAAAAGTAGCTTAAGAAGGCGTGCATCCCGCATCAAAACGAAAGGTATATCCTTGAGATCTTATTTGCCGGGAGTGCTGCGATGAACTGGGTGCTATTATCTCACCACCATCACTTCTCCTTGCATAAAAACTTGTTCATCCTTTCCGGTCTTGCCGGTGATTCTGTAAATGTAAAGACCATTGGGAACCGCTTGGCCGGCTATTTTTCCATCCCATAGTTTTCCTTCTGATATTTTTTCACCCCAACGATTGTAGATGCTTAATGTATATTCCTTTAACCCAATATTGAAAGGTACGAACTCATCGTTTACTCCGTCATCATTCGGACTAAAGGCGTTGGGTACGAAAATGACGGATTCATATTCGAGGCACAGGGTATTGCTATGGCTGATGATATCCGTCTTGTCGGCGCGCACCGCTGCAATGCGATAACAACGTTCATAAGCACCACTTTCGATATATTCATTATCGGTGTACTCTTTTACACCCGTTTGATGCAGCGTCTCAAATACGCCGTTTCTTTTGGTTTCAACACGATAGTGAGCAACCCCATCCGGCCAATCTTCATAAGCAGTCCATTGCAACAGTGCCACCCGGTTGTTCTGCGTTTGACCTTGCAACTCGATCAGTTTCCCTATCCGGCTCATTGGACTCTTTTGGTCACAGACATTCACGGCTTCAATCTGATAATAGTCTTGTCTTGGCGAATTAAACGGCTCCTTAAAAATAGTATCCGACCATTTTATGAAGAATTCGCTGTTTTTATAGAGATGGTAAAATGTTGCATTTTCATGCTTATGCCATTGAACCTGCACTTCTTTTTCTCCTTCTACCGAGGCCCGGATGAGGGATGGAATATAATCCTTTTCAAAACCGGGACGAACCGAAATCTCCTGACTATCTTGGGTGACACATCCGGTTGGGCCAAACAAAGTTTGTATTACAGTGTACTTTTGATCCGTTGTTTGGGAATGATTATATATATGGCTCGCTTCGGCCGGATTGTTGAAAACGGTTGAAGTTTGTCCATCTCCCCAGTTCCAGTTCAGGCTGTCGATGGGATCTGCATAAGTACGCGCGGCAGTTACACCCAACGGACTGCATCCACTTAAGGCATTCAGAGTAATACCCGGTTGTGGGGCCGGCAAAATACGCACCTCCCGGTTCATCGTTACTGTATCGGCACAATAACCATCGTAAACCACTAAGCTTACCGGATACAAACCATCTTTGGTATAAGTATGTATCACAGAGGTGGGATTTTGAGGAGGCCATTGCGGGTAGGTGATCATTGTATCATTTCCATCTCCAAAAAGCCAGGTATAGGTTACCGGTTTATATTTATATCGCACCTCACTTTTATCCTGAAATTGAAAAGCTATCCACTGACAACCGGCGGTATCAGCGGATGTAAAAACCGCTTTAGGCACAGTGTGGGCAACACCGACGGTATGCTCATACTCCCGCCATTGCACGTAACCATGTGCTGTGGTTGCACGGAGCCAGATGGCGTAGGTGCCGGGGTTCTTGTAGGTGTGATTTACACTGTCATGAGAATTCTTTAAAACGGCACTATCTCCATCTCCGAAAAACAGCATAAATTTTTCATACCGATTGGGTGGACTTTGATTGTTGAAAGCCACTTTTTGTGTGCACTTGGTTTCCCTGACATCTAAGGATAAATAGGGATGGTCTTGGTGGTTTCCCCTCCAATTGTTTGTACTCAACAATGTATCTTTTACAATTTCCAATTGGGAAAGGGCCCCTAATTTATCAGGAAATTTCAATCTATACATTTTTTGATAACTGAATGAATTGGGTTTAGGTGTCCAAACGTAAGGCATTATATATAATTTTGCATCAGGCCCAATAAATTTAAGGTCAATAGTGAAATTTTTTGAATCAATAAACGAATTTAATGGAATAACTCCGACTGGTTCATTTTCTTTGGAATTAACATCAAATTGAAGAATGTAGCAATCAGTGAGATAAACTTGGTTAATACTGTCCAATCTATAGCCGTAGCCTTTGCTAGGATAATAGCCCCCATAAGCGTAAGCATATAACACCTGATCATCGGGGCTATAGAACTGCGGGAAGGCATCAAAGCACTCGCAATTGGGTATTTTTCGTACGCCGGTTAATTTACAGTGTTTATACCTATATATTACCTTGTCAAATGAGATATCGCCCGTTACAGCATCGAAATCAAATTGTAAAAAATAAATACTGTCATCTGAGACAAAATCAGGTTTCGGATCAATGGGGACGCGACCTGCCCTTAAAAGCATTTTAGTTCTGGCATGATTAAAGATAGGGGCGTTGGGTCGGTGCCCTGTCCATCCCGTTGTGCCTAATCGATATGAACTCGGACAAACAATCTGTTTGAATAATTCAGGGAAGTGTGCACTATCCAATATTAAATCATTCTTCCTTTCAATTCGGCCTCCACTGTATTTAAACAACACATATTTAGTCCAATCAAAATTTACACTTTGAAATTTATAATCGAAAGCCCTTTCTCCAATTATCCAAGCATCCGAACTTGAATCTGTGTTGAGTAGTAACATTGGACCATGAGGATTAAGTGAATTTAATGCATGATTTGATAATTCTGTATGCATTAAGCCTGCATATTTATATTTATCTTTATCCTTAATCAATAAATGATAATCTATAGTATCGTAATCTTCAAATTGTTTAAAATCATCTATATGCGTTTTTAAAATAAAAGTATCGGTATTATCATTAACACAAAACAATTCAAAGTATTTGGGGGTAGGATTTCCATTTCTTTTAAAATGTGTTTCTTCCAAGGTAAAAACAGTTTCCCAAACTCCTTGTTTAAATTGCAAAATATGGTCATAGTTCTTCGTGCCAAACACCCGATTGCCCTGCATATCATAAATTGGAAATATATGATAAATGCTTCCATTGGCAAAGGTGTCAAAATGTGGATTGGGCGTGCTAAAATCAATCATTATAAATGTAGAGTCATAAAAGCTACCCCTATTTGTAATTAAGCTATTTGTATATTGGGCAATACAATCTCCTGTCAACGTCAAAAACACCCCTAAAAGAAAAAATCTCAATGTGCTTTTTGAAATCATTTGTGGATTATCGCCATTGGCCAAATTACGCCTACTCAAATGTAACATTTCCTTTCCTAAATTTCTAAATTTAACCTATATTCGTTTCAATTTATTTTTCTCACATTCAATCATTCAAATCATGAGGGCGCTGATTTTTTTCCTTTTCGGATTGTTTTTGGTTCACCCCGCATTCTCTCAAGGACCAGTGGGATTATTCCAATCCCAAAATTTCGATGGGGAAGACAGCACCATATACTGCCCTGTTTCTAACCCAAAATTGGTTTGTATACGTTTGGACCCGGATACCGGAAATATCTGGTTTGCCGGCAACCGATACAAAGGTTATAAACAACCGCCCGGACGAAGATATATTTATACTGACACCAATGCATATTACAGATCAAATGACACCTCCAGTTTCACAATAGATTTCATTACAGCCAAACAAACGTATCTTTACATGCAATTGTCATGGTCACATTATATGGATCTCGGAAAAGGAGATTATGGCAAAGTTGAATTATCTGAAGATTCAGGCCAAACCTGGACAAATTGCTTTAAGTCTGCTGATAAAATTATTATACAGTCAAATTATACCTTTGGCGATGATGTTTTGGATACGTTACCCAATGGAGATATTGTATTTACCGGTGCAGCATTTGGATTTTGGGACAGAATTGACCTTATTTACGATTTTTATAAAATATACCCTAACGACAGAATACAAGTGCGCTTCACCTTTGTATCGGATTCTGTAAGCAGCGCAAACCTGGGTTGGGTAATTGATAGTATGGAAGTGTTTAGATACTACCCCGGTGTTGTTAATAAAATCGCATCATCCAAAGCCCTCAAAGTTTACCCCAACCCCACCTCTAACCGTTTACAGATAGAATCCAATCAGGGTAACCCCTCAGAAAAAATCGAACATCTTATCCTGTTTAATGCCCTCGGTCAAAAGGTAGATGAATGGTTTGAAGTGCCATCGAAGTTCGAGATCGAAACCGGAAAATATCCAAATGGGTTGTATTATCTGAGAACCAGAAATTCAGGATATACGGGAGCGGCTTCGGTGGTGATTCAGCATGAATAAAACCGGCATCAGCCTTAAAAATGCTGACATGAGTTAAAATCAAATGACCTACTTAGAATCCCGGTTTCAGAATATCATATGGCCGCCGAGATTCACTATTCATTCAAGCGGCCCATCAGACATAAGTGGGATTTTTGTAATAAGATAACTTTTAAAATAACTGATTCTTTGGATTTAAACTCCATTTTTGCGGAAATTTTAAAAATCAATCTACCTTTCCATGAAATACACCTCTCCGGAAGCCGCAGTGTCACTGATTAAAAGCAATGACAAAGTGTTTATCCATAGCGTGGCATGTGCGCCTCAGATTTTAATTACCTCCATGACTGCTCGCTCAGCGGAGTTGAGAGATGTCCAAATTTACCACCTGCACACCGAAGGTCCGGCACCGTACGCTGAACCGGGTATGGAACAAAGTTTCAGAACCAATAGCTTTTTTATTGGTGAAAATGTGCGCAAAGCAGTTCAAGAAGGCAGGGCAGATTATATTCCTTGTTTTCTGAGCGAAATACCGGATTTATTCCGAAAAGGAATTATTCAACTCGACGTGGCTATGCTCATGGTTTCGCCACCGGATAGAAATGGTTATGTAACCTTGGGACCCTCCGTTGATACGTCCATGGCCGCGGCCAAAACAGCCAAAATAATCATTGCCGAGGTAAATCCTAACCTTCCACGCACCCATGGCGATGGCATGCTGCATGTAAGCGAGTTTGCTGCCCTGGTGGAAGTGGATTACCCGATTTATTCGCCACCACTCAAACCCATTACGGATATCGAACGGAAAATTGGCGGATTTGTAGCAGGCCTGGTAGAAAATGGAGCGACTTTACAAATGGGCATCGGAAACATTCCAAATGCCGCTTTAGAAGGCATGCGAGGCCACAAAGAATTGGGTGTACACACCGAAATGTTTAGCGACGGCCTGGTGGATCTCGTAGAAAGAGGCATCATAACCAACCAACATAAGGCCATCCATCCTCACCACATTGTGACCGGTTTTGCATTGGGCAGTAAAAAACTATACAATTTTCTGGATGATAACCCCATGGTAAGATTCCTGGATATCACTTACGTAAACAACACCAATGTCATTCGCAAAAACCCTAAGGTAACCGCCGTAAACAGTGCCATTGAGATAGATCTTACCGGACAGGTATGTGCTGACTCTATCGGCAGTAAACTATACAGCGGGGTAGGTGGTCAGATGGATTTTATTCGGGGCGCTTCCAAAAGCGTCGGTGGAAAACCAATCATCGCTTTGCCTTCTTGCACCAAATCGGGTGAAAGCAAAATTGTTGCGCAATTGACCAAAGGAGCCGGTGTAGTTACAACCCGCGCACACGCGCATTATGTGGTAACGGAATATGGTGTGGCTTTTTTGCATGGTCAGCCTTTGAGAGAAAGAATGCGGCAACTGATTGCGATTGCGCATCCTAATCATAGAGCGGATTTGGAAAGAATGGCTTACGAATTTTATAAGATACTTATTTAAGGATAGGGTTTGTTGGAGAAGTCATACTAGGAGGAGATTGAATAAAATTGACTTAAATTTATCTTTGATTCCCGCATTGCGGAATTTTCAATTGGCTTGCCAGCCCTGTAACTTCGTTTTATGCCGAAAATGGCCCCGATTTCTGATGAAACTAATCTTCAAGCATGAATCCAATGATATATTTGGAGACGATAATCAGATTTTCTGAGGTTAGGATGCTTTTCATATTTTCGGGGAATGAGCACAAAATTCACCGGGCATGCCTACTCTAATTCTTGGGCAAAGGGCCGATTGCCCGACTTCAATTCTTCATCCTTCATTTAAAAAGAATAATATTGCCTCAAATTCACATCCTTTGAAAAAACTCGTATTCGCCACTCAAAACCCGCATAAGCTTCAGGAAATCAATCAGATGATGGGTCACTTGTATCACATCGTAACACCCATAGACTTTGGCATTACGGAAGAAATTCCGGAAACCGGCGACACCTTTCATGACAATGCTTTGCAAAAAGCAAACTACTTGCTCGAACGAACGGACTGTGATTGTTTCGCCGATGACTCAGGACTTGAAGTGTTTGCCCTGAATGGGGCACCCGGAGTTTACAGCGCCCGTTATGCCGGAGAGCAAAAAGACCCTGAAGCCAATATGAATTTATTGTTGCGAAATTTGGAGGATAAAGCGGACCGATCCGCCCGATTTGTAACCGTGATTGCCTTTATCCGGGATGGTGAGCATTACTTTTTTGAAGGGGAAATCAGAGGAAATATCATCCACGAAAAACGCGGTGAAAAGGGATTTGGTTATGACCCTATTTTTATGCCGGATGGATATGACCGCACCTTTGCAGAAATGACTGCCGAAGAAAAAAACACCATCAGCCATAGAAAAATCGCCTTGACTAAACTGACTGAATTTCTCGAGCATTCATCTTCGATTTGATTCACCTCCTATATTTGCCGCATGATCGATTACAATCCAAAAGAGTGGTTTAGTTTCATTTTCAAATTTCACAAGGCAGATACCCTGCGGAAACTGGCTCCGCTCATTCTATCGGTATGCGTATACTCGGCAGGGGTGGTTGTGTTAGAAAAGGAAATTCTTCAACTGTCCGATACCAATTCGCTGAAGAACATCCCGGTGATGCACAGCATCCTGGGTTTGGTGATTTCTTTATTGCTGGTTTTCAGGACCAATACCGCTTACGACCGATGGTGGGAAGGCCGCCGTCAATGGGGTGCCTTGGTTAACAACAGCCGCAACCTCGCTTTAAAAATGCAAGCCATTTTGCGACATCAACATCCCAACAATGCCAATTTCTATAAAACCCTGATTCCGGCCTTTGCAAGCAGTCTTCGCCATCATCTCAGAAATCGCCCGACAGACTTAAAAGATCTCGAACCCTTTGGAATATCCATCAACACCGACAAACCACATTACCCCAATTTGATCGCTTTTCATCTGATGGATCGTACCTACAATTTAAACCAAAAAGGCTTTATCAGTGGTGATCAACTCATCACCCTCAATGCTGAACTCCAATCCTTGAGTGATATCTGCGGAGCATGTGAGCGAATCAAAAAAACACCCATACCTTTTTCCTACAGTGTCTTTCTGAAGAAATTCATCTTCTTCTATGTCATGACCCTGCCATTTGGATTTGTGTTTACGGTGGGTTATTGGACCATCCCGGTCGTAGCTTTCATTTTGTATGTATTGGCGAGTTTAGAGCTGATTGCCGAAGAAATTGAAGATCCTTTTGGTACTGACGCCAATGACATCCCGACAGACCAATTGGCAGATACCATCGAAAAGAATGTGAAGGAAATTTTCGAGTCGTTTATGAGTACCGAAAAGCCCGCATAACTTGAATCAGTATAGCGAGAATTCGATAATTCGTCTTTATCATTACATCATCTTTCTCAGAAACTATTACGGAAAATCCGGTTTTTGAAATTAAAAATCTGACACGAAAATCAATAGAATCTGGCCTGCGAGTGGGAAATGGCCTTATTTGTCTTTTCGTGATCCGCTGGGTTACGGAGGCGTGAAAACAAATTATCCCATTGAGCAGATAAGAAAGCGATGGGCGAACGCCGACCGAACTACTTTTCCTTTTCTTAATATCGACTGACCACTGAACACAGAAAACCCAAATAAATGCAAAAAGTGGCTCCCATCGTGGCATTCGCCTGCGTGGCCTTAGCGGATAGAAAAGAGAAATACAGCCTTGACTTTTTTTGCTTCGTTTTTTTTGTCAAGAAAAAAAATGAAGTGGGGGAGCGAGCTCATTTTCATTTTGGGATGATGTTTGGGCAAAGCCCTGAAAAGCGATTAAAATTCAAGTCGGACAATGGTAAAATTGCAAAAGAGGGAAATATGCGACTATACGTATCAAAAAAAAAGCACAACAATGCCCCATTATTTAATTATTTCGGCATCCATCAAGGTTTTCAAGTGTAATTAAGACAATCTAGATCTCCAAGCGGTAATCCCGTCAGTTGGCGTGGCTAAAGTATGATCTTGAGCGTTCTTCCAGGCCGTGAATAAAGCCGCAATTTCTTCCTCTTCTCTGTAAATCTGTTGCATGGCATCCGCACTGAAGTGATCTTTGATAAAATGCGTATCAAACTTTCCACTTACAAAAGCAGGATGTTGCATCACAAACATGCCAAATTCAAGGGTATTGGCGATGCCATCAATATAAAAATGTCGAATGGCATACTTCATTCGTTCAATGGCCACCGTTCTATTTTCGCCCCAAACAATCAACTTTCCGAACATGTTGTCGTAATAAATGGGGATTTCATATCCGGTTTCTGCACAATCATCAATCCGGATAAAATCTGCCACCGGTTTATCATAGCGCAATAATTTTCCGATATCCGGCAAAAAGTCATTCATAGGATTTTCGGCACACAACCTAAGTTCGATAGCATGACCATTGATTTTAAGACTGTCCTGATCAAAACTCAGTTTTTCTCCCCTTGCCACCTTGATTTGCTGTTCGACCAAATCCAGTCCGGTAATCAATTCCGTTACAGGATGTTCTACCTGCAAACGGGTGTTCATTTCAAGGAAGTAGAAATTGAGTTGATCATCGACCAAAAATTCTACTGTTCCAGCCCCGCTGTAATTGCAGGCTTTAGCCACATTCACGGCGGCTTCTCCCATTGCCTTGCGCATTTCAGGGGTCAGAATTGCACTTGGTGCTTCCTCCACCAATTTTTGATGGCGGCGCTGCACACTGCATTCACGTTCAAAGAGATACAATGTATTACCGAAGGTATCGCCCAGAATCTGAATTTCAATATGTCGCGGTCCGGAAACATATTTCTCTATAAAAACGGATCCATCTCCAAAGGCGCTTTTGGCCTCTCCGATGGCACGGCTCATTTCTTCTTCCAGATTTTCTTCCTGATGAACAATCCGCATTCCTTTACCACCACCACCGGCACTGGCTTTGATTAAAACAGGAAATCCGATTCTCCGGGCGGTATCGATGGCTTCCTGAACTTCTGTTACTGCATTGTTGATCCCGGGCACCAAAGGCACACCAAAGGCTTCCACGGCATTCTTAGCGGCCAATTTGCTGCCCATCACTTCCATACTTTCAGGAGAAGGGCCGATCAATGTGATGCCGGCTTGACGAACATCTCTCGCAAATTGAGCATTCTCACTTAAAAACCCATATCCGGGATGAATGCCATCCACCCCCACTGATTTACAAATTTCAATGATTTTATCGCCCCTGAGATACGATTGTGCACTGGGTGCCGGCCCCAAACAAAAGGCTTCATCGGCCATCCTGACATGCAAGGCATTCCGATCTGCTTCAGAATAAACGGCCACGGTGGCAATGCCCATCTTTTGACAGGTTTTCATTACCCGAATGGCGATTTCGCCTCTGTTGGCTATCAGTATTTTTTTCAACGCGTGTGATTTACGGTTGTTCGATCATATCGAGATTCAACAAACCCTTTTCGGTCTCATTGATGCGATTTACACCCAAAACACCCCCGGAAGCCTGAGCAGTAATCACAGCAAAATCCTTAAGACTTTTGTACAATTGTCTCGCAAAAACTTTATCCAGCTTTTTCATGGCACTATTAACAGCCACCAATTTTTCTCTCACAAAAGGCTCTTTATCTTCCTGAAAAACCGGAATCTGATCAATGGCTATTTGAATGCGCGATTCAATATTGACTTCCAGATCCTTATACATTTCCGAAAGGTCATTTTTTTCAGAAAATGTTTTGGTGTGAACCGTTTCTACAATTTTCTTTCTCTCTTCTTTTTTGATGCGATTGTCGGCCAAAGCCACGTAAATAGACACCCAAACAGGAGCATCGTAAATCAATTCTCTTTCTTCTGTGTTGAGTTGTGATAACTGGTATAGCATTTCCTCTTAATTTTGTCAGCAAAAATATGGAATTACCACTAATCCGGCAGGTACAATTGTTGTTTTTAAAAGAAATCAAAAGTGAATGGAAGCAACGCCATGCACTGAACGGTATTATGCTGCAATTGGTGGCTGCTGTTTTTATCGCCTACCTGAGTCTGGGAAGTTTAAAAACACAGGTGTGGAATGGCCTTTTCTGGATCATTTTAATGCTCACGACCATCCAGGCGGTGGCAAGAGGGTTTTTGCAAGAATCTCAAGGCAAGATGTTGTATTTGCATCAAATGGCTTCTCCCCAAGCCATCATTCTGGGCAAAATAATTTACAATATTTTTATGGCATTCATCCTCGGAATTGCCTGCATTCTCACCTATATCCTTCTTTTAAGCAATGAAATTGTTCACTGGGGTATTTTCTTAGCTACGATGTTCCTGTTTTCTGCCGGGCTCAGTGCTTTAGTCGGCACTTTGAGTGCATTGGCTTCTAAAGCCGGATCGAATCACTTGTTGGTTCCGGTTTTGAGTTTTCCATTGTTGATTCCTTTGGTACTGGTAGCGGTAAGGGCTTCGAAAGTGGCCACCGGTCTCATGAATATGGCCGGATACAAAGACATCTGGGTGCTTCTTCTTTTCGATGTGATGTTGGTTTTTTTATCGGTTTTGCTGTATCGCTTTGTGTGGCGGGAGTAATGCCGATTTTCTTTCCCGGTCAGTTACAAAATCCAATTGTAAACGGCTCTATCCATTTCTCAAATATTTTCATAGAGATCTGATCAAAATCACCCTTGGTGTAAAAGGGGTATTCAAACAGTTATCATTAACTTTGATGTACCAACCCTTAATTCTACCACATTATGCGTACCATATTGCATATCCCGACCATCTTCATCGAACTATCAAACGGTGATTTTCTCTATCCATTTTTCTATCAGCTGGCCATGTTCACGGGTATATTATGGCTTCTGTATGAAGGCATAAGAAGGAGATTCCCCATCATCCCCTGGACACTTTCCATCGCTATTCTATTGATTTTTATCGTAGCCGGCACCAAAATATCCGCCTGGAATCTGAATGATTTTCAAGCGCTCTTATCAGACGGAACCTTGCCTGATTTGCACAAGAAAAGTTCGTTGGGCGGTTTTGCCGGAGGATTTATTGCCTTGATTCTTTGCAAACGGCTATTCCGATTCGACGATCATTTTTTCGATGCATTTGCCCTTTTCCCAATGCTGGTGATGTTTATACAGCGTTTGGGATGTCTCTCTGCCGGATGCTGTTATGGAACTCCTTTAGAGCAATTCGGCTTGGGCGTTCATTATTTCGGTGCGGGAAAATTAAGAAATGAGCAGCTAGAAGGCGGATTGCTTCAATCCTGGCAATGGACTACAGAAGCTGTGCATGCG
>JBIIVF010000176.1:0-4460 GCA_044339595.1 Bacteroidia bacterium | reverse complement strand
AACGGGGTCGGCCTTGTCGGAGGTGATTTGAAGGGTATAAGGCCATCGGTTTACCTTGATTTTTAGGTAATGATATTCTTGCAAGGATCGATTCAAGTCGGTTCCCTGTCGATACCACTCAATTTCTTCCCAGCGAAAATGCCGGTAAACATTTTTAGGAATAAACTTAAACCAGGGCAAAGGTCTGATTTCCTGAATAAATCCGGATTCATCTGCGGTATAAGTCGCCTCACCACCTAACAGCCCAATACCTAGCATCATCCCGCCGAATAAAACGGACATACTGACTAAGGTAGGCATACCGGCCATGATGCTTATAAACATCAAATTCATGGCAATTGTAAGCATGATGCTTAAACCCATACTTCTTTGAAATACGGCGTTCATTCTTTTCGCTGTAAAATGGCTTTTTGAGAAAGGTGCTTTTTCGCAGCAGGCTTATCCAGGCGAGTTAACCATTGAAATGCATCCTGCGCATTCACAGGTTCTGCCACGAAGACATAATAAAATTTTGTCTTTTTATCATATTCGACCGAAGCGAGCAATTCAAGTTGCTTTCTGAGCACAACAGTATATTTCTCAGCATCACTGCGCGCAATAAAATTACCTACTTGCACACGGAATTTGTATTTTTTGAAGTCACAACTGTCTACTCTTTTGTCTCCTGTGAAGAAGGTTTCAGGAGGAGGGCAGCCTTTCAAACTGCGGATGCCGTATAAATCCGGACACTCATCTAAATGGTCAGGAATGGTGTCACGGTCGCGGTCAGGGCATCCTTTGAGGTTAATCGGGCCTTGTTCGGTGGTGCATTCATCTTCGTAATCAAATAGCCCGTCTCCGTCGCTGTCGGGGCAACCGAAATGAAGGCTGTCTCCTTTGGCAAACGGACATTTGTCTTTATACCCTATGATGCCATCGTTATCGTCGTCCGGGCATCCTTTATATTGGGCCGGGCCATACAAATCCGGACAATCATCAATGTAATCGTTGATTTTATCGCCATCGCGGTCAGGGCATCCATCTGCAAATGGATCACCCGGAACCTTGGGGCATTGGTCGAGCGCATCGCTCAACATGTCTCCATCGGTGTCTTTTTGTTTATGGGCGAGCAAAGGCACCATAAATCCGGTATAGAAACTGATGCCACTGGTATTTTTTCCGCCGGTCACGCCGCCCAGAATGTCTGAGCCAATATAAAAAGGGCCACCCCTCAGCACCATTGAAAGCTGCACCGGATTGTAGAATCGGCCCATGGTCAAGCCCATAGAAGCACCATATTTATCGCGTTCATATCGTGCCACTACACTCAGGGTGTTTTGTGCCCGCACGCCATCTACCTTTTTGCGTCGCAGGCTTTGGATGTACCGGGTGCCTATGTAAAAATGATTTCCAAGGTTGTGGTCATAAGTGAAGTTCGCCGCCAATGGCAATCTGGCTCTGAACACATTCCCGGAATCCGAACCCGGGAACAGACGATACATAAAACCGTCAATTTCCCGGCCTTCGTCATATTTCTGAAACTGTTTGAATTGACTCCATCCGACCAACTCGGGCCCGGACTGAATGTGCACGAACTTGGTGTAGTTCTCCTTTTTATATCGGATTCTGCCCCAGTCTACCAATGAAACCCCCACTTTATATAAGTATTTGTTTTGTGAAGGGTCTATCCATCTTTCACGATCCATTTGATAGACATATTTTTTGTATTGCGGACGATATTCGTAAATCACACCTAAATCCAATCCCAGTCCCCAACCTGGACTGCCTGATCCCAACAAATTCCTTGCTTTGAGAGGGGGATTGCGATCATAATATTTTTCACTTACGTAGCCGTATTCAATGTCGGCATTCCAGAAATTGATGCTATCAACTCGTTGAAGTTCGTAATCCAGATTGTTCACGCGTAAATAAGCCGCCCCGATTCCTTCGAGCAGTTTGAGGGTAGCCCCACCTTTGATCAGATGGGCGCGGTCTTCATAAAGGATGCGTCCATATGAAAAATTGTATTCAAGCCAGGCATTGGCTCCGGCTGACATGTTTTTTTGATTGCCGGTGATCCCAATGTAACGTTTTTGATTTTGATAAGGGGTATAATCTGATCCGGTGGTATCAAAATCCTCCAGAAAAATCTTCATGATGTCTTCATTCAAACCCGATACATGGGCATTGGCTCTCATTTGCCAGTTAAACGCAAATCCTGCTCTGTCTTTTCCGGTCCACATGACCGAAGGAAGCTGATAAGCATACTGCACATTTACAAATTTCTTGCGTCCGTTGAGTTTTTCAATTACAAAATTGTCTGTAAAAACGGGTACCCCATTTTTGTCAATATATTGAGTATCGATATTGCCGGTGAGCGAGCGAAATTGAGCATAAGGAGTGCGTACATTGATGAAATTGTTGGCCGCATAAACATCCGTTCCGAGGATGTGAACATTTATTTTGTACCTCGAATCGGCAACATTCGCCGGATTCACAATGACGGCCGGAATACCCGATAGGTTGTCTAAGGTATAAGCATTCATGCGCTGTGCAATACCGGTCATGCTCAGCAAATTGCATATTAAAAGTCCTATGTAGGCATATTTTTTCAGGATGCACAAACTTAATCCATTTTTTCAAGTAGCCTTACTAAACTGAACGCATAGATAAAAAATTACGTATATGTTGCCAAACCTCATTTAGAAGCGGATATTTTTGTTGAATTATGCGAGTGGTCATTCAACGGGTCAGCAGCGCTTCGGTTAGCATCCGAGGAATCATTCATAGTGAGATAAATCGCGGACTCTTAATTTTATTGGGGGTAGAAACCGGTGATTCAGAGGAAGATGGCGAATGGCTCGCTTCCAAATGTTTTCAAATGCGCATATTTAGTGATGCAGAAGATAAGATGAATTTAAGTATCGGAGATACGGGTGGGGAAGTTTTGGTGGTGAGTCAGTTTACGCTGCACGCTTCAACCAAAAAAGGAAATCGTCCTGGATTCAGTCGATCCGCTAGGCCTGAGCAGGCCATTCCGCTTTATGAGCATTTTTGTAATGCCTTTCGTATCCGAGGTCTAACGGTTAAGGAAGGTGTTTTTGGAGCGGATATGCAAGTTTCACTGGTCAATGACGGTCCGGTGACTATTCTGATGGATTCGAAGAATAAGGATTAGGAATTATCACCTTCCGGCGTTTCTTAAAAAGACCAATGAATTATCTGCTCAAGAAATAAAAAATAAGTAAAGGTTATTTGTCAGAGATAATCGCCTTTTAAGTGATATCCACTCCATTGTGCAGAGCCCATTCCGATATGAATAAGAATATAAGTGTTCGGTTTAGGGATCTTTACGGATAATTATTTGGGGGCGATATTTAAGTATTTAGAAGTCTCCACATTCAGGTTTACTTCTGTTCATTTGATATATTTTAAACTACTTTTGTCCAATGAATAATCGGCTTAAAGAGCTTTTTAATATTCAATATCCCATCATCCAGGCGGGGATGATTTGGTGCAGTGGATGGCGATTGGCCTCGGCTGTAAGCAATGCCGGTGGATTAGGACTCATTGGTGCCGGCAGTATGTATCCGGAAGTACTTCGCGAGCACATTCAAAAATGCAAAAAAGCGACCGCAAAACCTTTTGGTGTGAATGTGCCTCTTTTGTATCCCAACATCGATCAAATCATGAATATTCTGGTTGAAGAGGATGTGAAAATTGTATTTACATCTGCCGGTAATCCCGCAACGTGGACCCAATGGCTCAAAGAAAGGGGAATGACCGTTGTTCATGTCATCGCCAATGAAAAATTTGCTTTGAAAAGTCAGCAGTCCGGTGTTGATGCCATTGTTGCGGAAGGTTTTGAAGCCGGAGGGCACAATGGAAGAGAAGAGACCACCACCCTATGTCTTATTCCTCAAATAAAGGCATTGATTGATATTCCGGTGATTGCGGCCGGCGGAATTGCATCCGGAGCCGGGATGGCCGCAGTCATGGCCCTGGGTGCCGATGGCGTTCAAGTGGGCAGCAGATTTGCCGCTAGTGTAGAATCGTCGGCCCATGATCATTTTAAAAAGGCGATTGTTGAAACCGGAGACGGCGGAACAGAATTGAGCCTGAAAACATTGACCCCCGTTCGCCTCATTAAGAATAAGTTCTATCAACAAGTGAAGGAAGCCGAAATGCGCTGTGCAAATGCAGATGAATTGAAGGAGATTCTTGGAAGGGCCCGCGCGAAAAAAGGAATGTTTGAAGGAGATATGGAAGAAGGAGAATTGGAAATCGGACAGGTAAGTGCGCAAATTCATGAGGTACTTCCGGCTGCCGAAATTTTAAACCAAATGATTCACGAATACAATCAGACACTCGATCGTTTGTGTCAGCAAAAACTGGCATGAAAGGCATTCATATTCACACATTTGACAATGGATTGCGTTTGGTGTACAAACATCAAAGCGGTACCCGGATCGCCCACTGCG
>JBIIVF010000047.1:0-16085 GCA_044339595.1 Bacteroidia bacterium | reverse complement strand
TTCCGAACAAAGAAATTTTCACCGATAAACCTCGGAAACACACGAAATACTTTCCCTGCCAATTTTACAACCGGATGATTGTTTTCGTCCATTTTCTCTTCTTTTTCTTTGCTCATAAGCATTTTAAAGCCTTGAAAAATCAGGAATACACCAAAAACGTAAAGAATGCATTCGAATCGGTGAATCAGGGCTGCTCCCAAAAAAATGAACAAAAACCGCATCACCAATGCACCCATGACTCCCCAAAACAACACGCGCTTATAATATCGTTCCCTCACACCAAACGAACTAAATATCAATAGAATAACAAAGATATTATCTACTGACAAGGCATATTCAATAAAATATCCGGTTAGAAATTCTACCGATAGATTCACCTGATAAGCATGCAACATTTGTTCAAATGAAAGCCCCTCCGTGTTCACCGGATGGTGATATCTTTCAATTAATGAGCGCAGTTCTGCCTCGCTATCGACACCATGCACCCAATGACCGCTGGTTCGGAGTATAAAAAAGAAAATAAAAGCGCAAGCAATCCAAACGAGGGTCCAAATACTGGCCTCTTTAAAGCCGATAATTTTATTTTCTTTGCTAAAAAGTCCAAGGTCTAAAAGCAAAACGAACAGAATAAATGCAATGAATATACTGAAGAATATCAGTTCATTGGCAGAAACCGTTAATAGCAATTGGAGTGTTCCGTTTATCATTCGGCCGCAAAAATAGTTTTGTTCTCCTGAATATGGTGAAAGCAATTAAATTTGGCCGGATATTTGAAAACGTTTTTAGTAAAATCGAACCAAACTGTTATGTCGAATAAAATTTATCTTGGAATATTAATGCTGTTGTTGACAGTTTCATCTTTTGCTCAACCTTTGCGCCGGGTACCCTTGGAAGAGTTGGTAAAAAATGATGACGGCATCTATCTGTTTCAAGGAAAACCTTACACCGGAAGTGCCTTGCTGAAATATCCCGATGGCAAGAAATGGCAAGAGATTGATTGGAAAGAGGGGAAGATTGACGGTTATTTCAGAACTTGGTATGCCGCAGGATCCAAGGAACAAGAAATTCAATATGTTGCCGGTAAGCGAAATGGCGCCTTTAAAACATGGTTCCCAAATGGTAATCCTGAAGAAAGCAGTCAATATTTAAACGGTAAACTCGACGGGACTTGCACTTGGTATTATGAAAAGGGATTTCCACGCAAACAAGCGGAATACGCTGAAGGTAAAGAAAACGGCAAAGTGATTTTGTGGTTTAGTAATGGTTTGAAAGAACAAGAAGCCACCTTTAAAAATGGAGTTCCTGATGGGTTGGTCATTTCATTTGGAGAGGAAGGAGATAAACGAAAAGAAATAAATTACAAAAACGGACTTCGTCATGGCATAAGTATCATCTACCATTTAAATGGAAAAGTGGGTGAAACTTCTAATTTTAAAAATGGTTTAACCGATGGTTTAACCACTTCCTTTTCCCCGGATGGGAAAAAACTGAAAGAGGAGTCTTATATTGATGGAAAAGCCCATGGAACTTGGGTTACTTATGATTTTGAAGGATTAAAAATAGAAGAAAAAAACTATCAGAATGGCAAAGAGCATGGCACCTACGCATTGTGGATTAACAAAAACCAGGATACCAAAGGTCAATATGAAAATGGATTGAAAGAAGGGCATTGGATTGAAGGTGCTTCTTATGAAGGATCCAGATCGGAAGGAAACTATACAAACGGTCATAAAGATGGTAAATGGACTATTGGCAGCAGTCGCATGTTTGGCAAATCAACAGGCACTTTCGTATTGGGTAAAAAAGATGGAAACTGGCTTTTTTATGATCACAAAGGCAAAAAAATTCGATCTGAGAACTGGGACAACGGAAACCTAATCGATTATAAAGAATTCTAATACAGCTGATTGTATCTTCTCAAGTATAATGCGCCAAGATTTTGGTTGGGTGCCACATATTCTGTGAATCTTGTTTTCATTTTAGTATTTGTACTGAGTTTTGTATCCATCAAATTCCATAATATGGTCCAATTTAAATTCCGCCCTGTTCTGATCCATTCATTCATGGTATATAAGAGTTCATCATTGATGCGTGCCGAACCAACCTGACGCGTTGAAATGATAAAGGCATTAGAGGCAAATTGCAATGCCTGTCTAACATTCTGATATCCTCCGCATGAACCTAAAAAAACCAGTTGGGTGCCCGGCATCACCGATTCAAGGGATGTTTGAACATAAAAACTGTGTCCCCGGTGTACCACGATATCAGGCCACATGCCGGTTTTAACAAAAATCGCACGAATGGCATCCTGTCCAACATATTCCGATTCAGGTCGATTGGCATACAACACCACTTTCTTTCCGGTTTTAGAACTTATTTTTACGTAGAGCTTGAAGGATTCTACTAGCCAAAACTTAGTGTTGAATGAAGCTATGAATGATTGAAAGGAAGAAATACCATCCGGATCATTGTAAAAAAAATGTTGCTGAATACACCATCCATCCCGAAAAAAGAGATTATTCGAAAGTGAATGATATTCATCGGACCAAGACTTTATGCTCGTATCTTCTTCGGCTTGAATAAGTTCATATAACAACTGCAAAGCGGGAATATTTTTGCCGGCTATATTTAGATTCCCCACGATGTGTTGCATTGAAGCATTTAAGTTCTTCTTATCTTTCGAATCCGGAAGCGAAGCATAAATATCGGCAATAGCAGCGCATTGTCTGATTAATTCAGGATCGTTTTCAATTCCATTCAATAACTTCGTCAAAAGCATTTTCCTTTCGAGTTCTGTCATGGAACCCAATAATTCTGGCAGAACTCCGTATCCGGCGCACATCTTCAGGAAATCACGAAAATGAATCCATTGAACCCCATTTAAGAATTCATAGGCCGACATCTTACCATTTTGCTTCATCATCTGTTTAAAAAGACCTAAAAAAGTAGAAGTAAAAATTTCGTCTTCCGTATAAACCATCATGGCATATAAAACTTCTGATGACTTGCCTGTGGCCGCAGCAAATCGAACTTCCTGTCTGGTTTCATCATGCAATTCATTGAATTTGCGAACCCACTTTAATGCCAAATGTTCCATGGCATGATCTATACTAAACAGGCCGGCTGCATCACCTGTAATTCTGTATTGAAGCAAATATTTAAAAAATGCGGCATCGTCTATGGCCAGATCATGTGCTTTGTTGATGCTTATTTTTCCGGCCGCTATTGCGTGACTGAGCACAAAGGCATTGCTTGCAGATCCTTTGGCAATAAAAATATCCTTAATGGTTTTGACAATAGGCAATGACGAGGATTTTACATAGAAATAAAGGCTGCTGTAAGTACCTAAATAATTCTTAACATAATCCGGATCAAGATGGATGGCGCGCGCTATAATATCTTTCGCATAAGTCTGATATTCAAATTCTTTGTATGCCTGCATCAACAATCGTGGTGCACGTTCAGCGGCTTCCTTGAAAAATAGGGGTGCTACTTTCCTGTTTTCGAAAAAAGGCACCACCCGAAGCATTTCTTCCAAATGGTTGCTCATATATGGCATCAAAAGTTCAGTTTGGCCTTCCGTTTGCACTTTGACAATGGCTTCAAAAAAGCGTGAATAACCGTTATATCGCAGATAATTTTCTTCAGTAATCCCGGTCATTAATTCAATCAGCTTGCGCAACATTTTCGCCTTTTGGATATCGTTTTCTACTTGATCCATCCGAACATTCAGTTGAATCTGATCCGGTAAAAAAAGATAGGTTTTGGTGGCTTCTGCAGTTCGCTCCTCCCCTGTCAACAAAACTTTTAAATCTTCTTTTTTATCGAATTTATCAATTCGTGTCTGATGATGGTCTATTTCGGTATTGAGCTCTACCAGTATCGCAGCCGAAGTTTTCTGCGCCCAAGCCTGTGGATGCACACCTATGAACATCAGCATCATAAAAATGCCTACGCGTGCGATTTTTCTTAATGAATCTATATTTCGTTTCTGCTGATTTCCCATAAAGCGATGGCTCCGGTTACCGAAACATTGAAAGAGTGCTTGGTGCCAAATTGCGGTATTTCCAGAATCACATCACACACCTGCAACAGCGCCTCAGACACGCCACTCACTTCATTCCCAAGAATGATTAATATCTTCTGACCCGTATTTTTAAATTCTCTAATATCCAAACTGCGATCGGTTTGTTCAAGCGCTGCGATGCAATAACCTTGCCGTTTATATGACTCCGCTACTTCTAACGCAATGGATGTATATTCCCATAAAACTGAGGCTTCTGCACCCAACGCCGTTTTATGAATTTCGCGGTGTGGTGGCGTTCCGGTAATGCCACAAAGCCATAATTTTTCGATTTTCATTGCGTCGCCCGTTCGAAACAATGACCCCACATTGTGCAGGCTTCTTACATTATCCAGCATCAAAACTATCCCCGATTTTTGAGTTTTCCTAAATTCATCCACATCCGGCCTGTTTAGCTCTATATTTTTTAACTTGCGCACCATATCAATTCTTCATACCCATTGACTGCAAAAGTAAATAAGGATAAGGAAACGCCCCTCATGAAGCAATACGGGCAAATTAAACTCAAGTACCCGGGTGCTTTGGTTTTGTTTCGCGTAGGCGACTTTTATGAAACCTTCGGGGAAGATGCCATCAAAGCCTCTCAAATACTTGGAATTGTGCTCACCAAGCGCTCCAATGGGGCCGCTTCTGCCGTTGAATTGGCCGGATTTCCTCATCACAGCTTAGATACTTATTTACCGAAATTGGTCCGCGCAGGTCAAAGGGTGGCCATTTGTGATCAGCTCGAAGATCCCAAAATGACCAAAACCATCGTAAAACGCGGTGTAACTGAATTGGTAACACCGGGGGTGACGCTCAATGATAAAGTGCTTGAATCCAGGCAAAGCAACTATCTCGCAGCGCTGTGTGTTCAGGATGGTGTTTATGGAATTTCATTCCTCGATATCTCTACCGGTGAGTTTTTGGCTGCCCAGGGGAATCTGGATTATGCCATCAAATTGCTGCAAGGGCTTAAACCCAGCGAAGTCATTTTTGCCAAGTCACTGAGAGATCATTTTCAGGATAAATTTGGACCTCAATTCTATCAATTTACTTTGGATGAATGGATTTTTAGCCATGAATTCTCTTATGATCGACTCATTCAGCATTTTGGGGTCAAAAACCTGAAAGGATTTGGCGTAGAGGAACTCAAACAAGCGGTAACTGCCGCTGGTGCTTGTTTGTATTATCTCGAACAAACTCAACATCCGCACTTAGATCATATCCGGCAACTCAGCCGGATGGATGAACACCAATACGTTTGGCTCGATCATTTTACAGTTCGAAATCTGGAAATTTTGCAAAGCAGCCATCCCAACGGAAAATGCCTGCTCGATATCATCGATCGTACCTACTCTCCCATGGGCAGTCGACTCATGAGAAAATGGACGGTGCTTCCCCTTCGACAATCATCCCTGATCAAACAACGTCAGCAAATTGTGGAATTCTTCATGCAAAATCAGGAACTCTCCGCTAAAACAGATGATGCCTTGCAACAAATCGGTGATTTAGAAAGACTTGTTTCCAAAATATCCGTCCAAAGAATCAGCCCGCGTGAATTGTTGCAGGTGGCCCGGGCATTGCACTGCATAGAAAATCTAAAGATATTGTTTTCGGATAGCGGATTGCAAGAACTGAAGCACTTTGCCGATCAACTCAATCCATGTCAAGTTCTGCTCGAACGCATTGAAAATCAAATCAATCCGGAAGCCCCAAATATGGTGGGAAAAGGTGATATTTTTCAACCCGGAGTAGATGCCGAACTGGATGATTTGAGACATATCACTACCCAAGGCAAAGATTATCTGCTCGCCATACAAAAACGCGAAACAGAAAAAACCGGCATCAGTTCGCTCAAAATTGCCTTTAACAATGTTTTCGGTTATTACCTGGAAGTTACCCATGCCCACAAAGACAAAGTGCCGGCCGAATGGATACGCAAGCAAACATTGGTCAATGCAGAGCGCTACATCACTCCGGAACTCAAAGAATACGAGGACAAAATCTTAAACGCCGAAGAAAAAATTCTGGCCATTGAAACGCGCCTTTACAATGCATTTATTCATGAAATGGCGGATTACATCACCCCATTGCAGCACAATGCAGGTGTGGTGGCTCAAAGTGATTGCCTTCGTTCCTTTTCACGGGTGAGCGCCGAAAGAAATTATGTGAAGCCCGAAATTCACGACCATGCCATTTTAGCGTTGCATGCCTGTCGTCATCCGGTCATTGAAGCACAATTGCCGCCTGATTCGCCTTATGTTCCCAACGATATTTTTCTCGATAACGACCAACAACAGGTGATCATCCTCACCGGTCCGAATATGTCCGGTAAATCTGCCTTGTTAAGACAAACCGCCT
This sequence comes from Bacteroidia bacterium, assembly GCA_044339595.1. Lineage (GTDB taxonomy): Bacteria > Bacteroidota > Bacteroidia > NS11-12g > UBA9320 > CAZTGZ01. The sequence continues at coordinate 9,658 of JBIIVF010000047.1, read as the reverse complement.
TGGCCGTTTTGATGGCGCAAATGGGCTGCTTTGTGCCTTGCAGTCATGCCGAAATCGGGGTGGTGGATAAGATTTACACACGTGTAGGGGCTTCAGATAATATATCTCAGGGCGAAAGTACCTTTATGGTTGAGATGACGGAAACGGCCAGTATTCTCAACAATCTGAGTGCATCCAGCCTGGTATTGCTCGATGAAATTGGAAGGGGTACAAGCACCTACGACGGTGTGAGCCTTGCATGGGCCATTGCAGAATTTTTAAATCACCACAAACACAAACCCAAAACTTTATTTGCCACGCATTATCACGAACTCAACGAACTGGAAAGCCAGAACGAAGGGATTGTGAATTACCATGTGAGCACACAAGAAATCAAGGATAAAGTACTTTTTCTGAGAAAACTTAAAAAAGGAGGCTCAGAACATAGCTTTGGTATTCATGTGGCACGCATGGCCGGAATTCCGGACATGGTGGTTAAACGTGCGGATGAAATTTTGGTTCATCTGGAGCAAGGCAGAGCAAGCCTGAATGCTAAACCGGATGTAAAAAAAATCCCACAAGCCCATTATCAGTTGAGCATGTTTGATGTGGCCGATCCCAAAATGAAAAAACTCAGAGAACAACTCGAAAGATTAGAAACCAATAGCCTCACTCCTATTGAAGCCCTCATCAAGCTGAAAGAGATGCAAGATTTGTTAAAATAACCTTTAAAACCAACATTTTAGCTCCCTATAACGTTTAATCGCTAAATATCTGCATGAGAAACCTATTGCTTCTTCTGTTTATTGGCTTGTTTCTGGTTGCTCCGCTACACGCGCAACAATGGAACTACCTGCACCGTGACTCTTGTGATATTCAGCGTTATACGCAAACCTTCTTATCCGCCGGTATTCAAGTGACCGGATATTCAACTTGGGAACACGCATTTGCTACCAATATCCATCAACAAGACTTTCCATTTGTTCAAGAACAGCGAAAGATGGGAGTTTATCATCCAAACAAACAAAACGGTACCTTCGGTTCCTTTCGATACGGTCGCGGTGATTGGCAATTGGCCATGCTCGGATTAGACAGCTTTCATAAATTAGGCTATACCGGCAAAGGGGTTACCATCGCTTTGATGGATGCCGGTTTTTACAGAGTCGATAGCTTGACTGCCTTTGATTCATTGCGCAAAAACGGACAGATTAAAGGCACTTTTGATGTGGTAAGCGGTGATTCATCGGTGTATGAAGACGATGCCCATGGTATGGCCGTATTATCGACCATTGCGGGAAATATTCCGGATTCAATGATTGGAGCCGCTCCCGATGCCAATTTTTTACTTATTCGGACCGAAGATGCCGGTACAGAAACCCATAAGGAAGAATTTTACTGGATCAAAGGCATGGAAATCGCTCATCAGATGGGTGCAGACATCATCCATTCTTCTCTGGGATATAGCCTGTTTGACACGCTTGAAGGCGATTATACCTATTTCGACATGGATGGAAAGAGCACCTTCATCACCCGAGCCACAGATTCTGCGTTCCTAAAAGGCATGTTTGTGAGCAACAGTGCCGGAAATTCGGGCGATCGACCCTGGAAATACATCACAGCCCCTTGTGACGGTAAATATGTGTTGTGTGTGGGCGCGGTAGACAGTTTTGAACAAAAGGCAGGCTTTTCTTCTTTTGGTCCGAGTGCCGATGGACGCATCAAACCGGAGGTAATGGCATTAGGACGCAGCACCACCATAGTTGGCAGTGATGGATGGGTTCGGATCGGTAATGGCACCTCGTTTTCCGGCCCCATCATCGCAGGATTTGTGGCCTGCTTGAAACAAGCACATCCGAATGCTGAAAATTACCGTATCTATCAAGCCATCATTCAGAGCGCTGACCGTTATCAAAACCCTGACAGCGCCTATGGTTATGGTATTCCAAATATTTTGAAAGCAGATAGTATTTTAAAGAGGATGGCCTCTGTGAATTTGAAGAAGAAATCATCCCTAAAACTGTATCCAAATCCGGGTGAAGATGAAATCACTTTATTTGGGAATATGCAGGAAGCCTCATTATTCTGGACTGCGTTGGATGGTCGCGTAATCAATGCCGATTACAAAAATGGCCATGCCAACGAAATGCTTATTTCAACAGCATCTTTATCTCCCGGTACATATTTTCTGTATGTTGAGCAGAAGCATCATACAGATGTGTTGAAGTGGGTAAAGGTTGGGGAGTGATGGGGAAATTAAAGTCCCATTATTTCTGGAATCCCATTTCTCCTCTTGGTCTGCTCTGCTGTTGAATTATCGGAATTTTGATGCATACGGGATACAACTCTCCCGCAGATGACGCTGATTTACAGTGATTAAATTTAGCCATATTACATTTACATTTACGCTTGAACTTAGTGAGCAGCGGCCTTACTTGTCTATATGAAATTTCGCTTTCAATCATTCTTTCTGCGGTAATCTGCGGGATACAACTCTCCCGCAGATGACGCTGAGTTATTTACTCTATATCCCATTTACCTTTCTGAAAATAGATTGATCAATTTCAGTACAATTAAAGTTCACTAACAATCCTAATTTCAAACGCGATAATTTCAAATATGTCAATACCTGCTTATGATGAACATCAGCCAAATATTCAACTGATTTGATTTCAATAATTACTTTGTTTTCCACCAGCAAATCAATACGTTATCCAACATCCAATTTTACATTTTCGTACACCAATGGTAATGGGACCTGTGATTTTACAATTAAATTTTCTTTGATCAATTCATGCATTAAAACTGCTTCATAGGCTGACTCTCATAATCCCGGTCCGAGCGTATTGAACACTTTAAAAATTGCACCTCGGATTTTGTATGATATTTCGTTTTCAGTCAAATAATCTTTGTTAATCTGTATGAAGAAATTCCCCGCAGAAATTCATTAAAACAAAATTATTCTAAAGAAGCATTCTTTTTAGTATTGGACAATTCTAATCATATTTAAGAAATCAAACCCACTCCAAATCATTCTTCGTTTTTTCTCCCGGATTGTCCCCTGTATTTAGAGTAGTAGCCGGTTCAAACAACAAGATTTGTACTTCTTCCGAGGCCACAGGACGATGCTCAACCCCTCTGGGAACTACAATGCAATCCATTTCATTCAGGGTGATATTTTTATCGCGAAATTCCATAACGAAGGATCCCTTGATCACCATGAAGAATTCGTCTTCAAATTCGTGTTGATGCCAGACAAACGGGCCATGCATGCGGGCCAGTTTCACCTGTTGACCATTCAACTCAGCCACTATGCGCGGGTTCCAGGTATCAGAAAAACGGGTCAATTTATCGAGGATGTTGAATTTCTCAGGCATGGAGCCAAGGTAGGAAATTCAAGGAAAATAAAAAAAGCCGGCACTTTCGAACCGGCTTTTGTACCTGGGACGGGAATCGAATTGTCCCCATTATCGCTATGTAATGGCAAAATTTTCATGTTTTTGGGGGCTATGGCTTGTTACTGTTGTCATGGATAGAAATGGTGATCTTTTCATCCATTTTCTTGAGGAGCTCGGTGTGAGCTTTTAAAAGCTCTTGAACCAAGTCTCCATACGAATTCCCAGAGTCTGTCATGATGGGAACGGGATGTTCATTTTGATACGAGAGCATCATTCTGCCGATGCCGGAAATAAGCCAATTGATGTTGAAATCCGGATCTGATTGCTTGATTCGAAAAATCACATCAGACGATGGCGCATTGCCTTTTGAGTCGTTCGTGATGGAGGACAATGTACTCTGAGGGATGCCGGTCTTCTTCTCCATTTCTTTTAAAGTACCATACCTAACATCTACATACTGACCAAATCTTTTGCGTAGCGCAGACTTCTCTTCCTTGTTCATAATGTGTGCATAAAATCACTAATCGCTTTTGCGTTTTATGAATCGCTTTTGCGTTTTCTTTGCAGTGAAATATTTTTCCAAAAAATGAAAGTACGCAACAAATTACAGAAAAACAAAATTAAATGGTGGTTTGATTGTGCTCCGGGCAATACAACGGAGCTAAAAAAAGAGTGCGCAGAAGTTACAGGCCTGACCTACAGAACTATACAAAGCGCATACAGCAACCCTCATCAGAATTTCAATCTTGACACATTAGTGTCTTTTGCGCACTTCTTTTCTCTGAAATATGGCAGAATCGTTACCATTGAGGATTTGCTCTATGATGGTAAAAGCGATGTGGTAAAAGCGTCACACGATGCATTTAATCATGTGCCGGTAAAGGCTAAAATTTAATCTCAAATCATATGAACGAACTCAATTTTCATGAATGGATCAGTGTCACATTAACCTCTGTTCTGGGAGTGGTGACAGTGATTGTGGTAGCACTCATTGTGATAGATGCTATCAAAAGAAATCGGTATGAAAACTTCGAAAAAAGGAGGAGAGGATGGTAACCGTGCAGATAGCAAACAATGTGGTGTTTGCCGAGGGATTCGGACAAACGCTTTTGAAAAAGCTTCAATCTGCTGAAGAAGCTCAAAAATGGGAGAAGAAAATGCCGAGCCGCCTGATTACCGAGAGACTGAAAGGCTTTGTTCTTCAACGCAGGTATGCCTATCAGAAGAAGCAATATTTTGACCATGCGAAATGGAAGGCCCTGAATGACCTTCATTACTACATTGACCAAACCTGGTCAGCAGCTCCGGCAACCATTTTCAAAATGGTGGTAGCCCATCAAAGCAAGTGGATGCTCATAATGCCCCACGGCGACAACAGCATGAAAGACGATATGAAGCGCATTATCTCTTATTGCGAAGAACAGCTCACCTTAAAACCACAAAACAATGAAGTGGTTTAATGCAATTCGCGACTATTGGAGATGGTTGCTGAACGATCCTGCAGATGAAGCCTCAGAAGAGGTAGAACCTTCGAAAGAATCTGAGCTAGAAGCCAATGAAGCAGTTCAGAAAATTGAAACTGTTCAAAAGCCCTACCCTATTGCCGGCAAACTACGTCACGGGAAATACCGAGAAGAAGAAATGTGGCTAATCATTGGCAACTGTTGCAGCCTTATAGAATTGAACAGATTGCTAGAGATTCTCACGTATTGCGCAGAAGACTATACCGGTGATCAGATAATACGCTTTACGCGCCTAATTGGCCGCAGAGCAGAATTCATAGAGCGACATCATTAAAAGCTAGCCTGCCTGTTCGAATTGGTCTATATACTTTGAACGGTTCACAATCATTCGGAAGGCAGGTTTTTTATTCATCCGGATTCTCCGGCTTTTTTCACAAGTAAAAATTGAAATTATGATACACTTAAATCCAAACACCGTACCCAGTAATTCTAAAAAGAAGCCAACAATAGCCATTACTAAACTCGGGGTATTTTCTATTAGTCAGACCGCAGTAGAGAGAGCGGGATTCAAAGAAGGTGACCATGTTGCGTTCAGTTTTGATGACAAGAGTAAAACCGGCGATTTGTATTTATACAAATCAGAGATCGGGTTCCCTTGTCGAAAAAATCAAGCTATGTCCAAAGGATTACTTTTCAATTCGGTTGGTCTTAGAGCTGAATTGAAGCGGTTGTTGGGCATCGAACATGATGGAAGAATAGTAGTCCCAATTGGCCCTGAATCAACAACCTTATTTGACCCAGTTGTTGAAGCCTGGCCATTAATCACCCGTAATATTAAACTGGCATGAGCAATCAACAGAATCCATTGATTACTGCTCTTGAAATAGAGCGCAAAAGCCTGGAGCATAAAGAGAAGTTTATCCTGAATTACGCGAGGAAGAAGCTTCTGGATTTACCGGCCGGATTAGAAATTCAAGTTAAGAGAGATTGGGATGGGGAAGTACGATTTGAAGCGCTCCGAATAATTCAGGATAAGGACTATTTCTGTCTTTATTTCTACCAACAGACCGACATAAAAGTCATCAAAAGGATGTGTGCTTTTTTAGATAAAGCCATTAGACAAAACAGCTATCCAGATGGGTCTTTCACCGAACTTGATTTTGAAGATAAAGAATAAAACTATGATCTACCTAATCCGACTCAGCAGCGTTTACAGCCCTAAAAACAGGCTGCACCAAGACCTGATAAAGTTTGCAAAGAGCATGGACAGACTGCTGGTGAAAGAGCAGGATCTGATGATGGTTCTGGCAAACTGCATGTGCTCCATTGAAGAACTGGAGAAAAAATACCCGCGAACCAACCCAACCGGTGCATGGGTGTACAAGCCAAAGAAATTTGATACTGATGGCGATCATATCATCTACATACCAAACGTGGCCACCATCAATTTTATGGCATCTAAAGGGGAGGTTGTGATATGAAATACCATCCAATAATCATGAGCACAGTGATGGTAGATGCTATTACTGCAGAAAGAAAGCACCTGACCCGAAGAATGAAAGGGCTTGAGCGTTTTAATATCAATCCGGATGCATTTACTATTCACCGTGATTCGCGGGTAACTCAAAATGGGGATATATTTATGACTGAGTTTTGCCTTCTTTCAAAGGATGGCCACAAAAATTGGGTAAAGTGTCCGTATAACATCAATGAGACTCTCTGGGTGCGCGAGACCTGGGCACATGGATCTGATTCTCTACCTTTCATTTATAAATCAGGCTATCCGGACAACATACCTGCCGGATTTGAGAATATCCCTGATATCTCTTACATCAAGTGGAAGCCCAGCATCCACATGCCACGAGAAGCTTGCAGGATCGAATTATACATTCTCAGTCTGCGGTTAGAACGTTTGCACGACATCACTATCAGAGATTGTGTAGACGAAGGTATCGAGCCAACCGGTGCCATTATCGAAGGCAGCTTTTATGCCAATTACGGCAAAGATGATATTGGCGACAAACTCCATCCTTTCACCTCCTTCAAAACCCTTTGGATAAGCATACACGGCCAAGAGAGCTGGAATCTAAATCCATGGGTATGGCGCATTGAATTTGAACGAACTAAATAACCAAAAACTAAAACTGAAATTATGAATGACAAATTTTTAAAGCTGGTGGCGGCCATGCGTGCAGCTCAGAAAGAATATTTCCTTTTATCCGGTAAAGCGAAGCGAAGCCATCACCCGGATGATTTTGCCGCAGCCAAAACAAAGCTGGCCCAGAGCAAGGTGCTCGAGGGCAAAGTAGATGCCTTTATCATATCCCAGGAGAAGCCGACAACGACATTAAGCTGATGAAGGTAAGCTTCTATCAAGGAGGGATTAAACAGACTAAACCCACTACCTCGTTTGATGCGATTGCTGTAATCGAAACGATTCGCAGTAAAGCATACGAGCTGGAGGTAAGCCGGTTAAGAAATGCCACAGACGACAGTGTTCGGAAGGTGCTGAAAAACGCCCTTCCGTATGTTACCTGGAGCGGTGTTTTTACCAAACGTCAAAACGATTGCCTCACCGATCACAGCGGGTTGCTCTGCATTGATTTTGACCATTTGCCCGATTTGGATAACTCATCGGCACAAATTGCTGCAGACAAATACACTTTTGCTCGATTTACCTCCCCCGGAGGTGAAGGGTTAAAAATATTGGTGAGGATTGACCCTGACCGACATCTCGATTCTTTCCTGGCATTGGAGAAGCACTATCTCGAGAACTACGGTCTTGTGGTAGATAAAAGCGGCAAGGATGTAGCGAGAGCATGCTTTCTCTCCTACGATCCTTACGCCTATGTGAATAAGGATGCAGAAGAATTTCCGCTGGAGCCACCGGTAAACAAAGGGATAAAACCCCTCTTAAAAGACCCTGAACCTTCTGCCCCATCACAGGCTGAACCTGTGCAAGCGCAGAAACTCAATCGAAAAGAACTAGACCGGGTAATGTTTGCCATCGAGATCATCGAAGGCATGAAAATCGACATCACCAGTGAGTATGACGATTGGTTGAAGATTGCTTTCGCACTCAGTACACTGGGCGAAACAGGCAGAGATCTTTTTCACCGAGTAAGCGTATTCAGTCCGAAGTATGAATTTGAAGTTGCCGACAGTAAGTTTTCTGAATGTTTAAAGAACCGCAGTCGAATTCGATCATGCACTCCTTTCTTCCGCATAGCTGAAGATTACGGAATCTCTACCAAACGACCACGAGAAGCCAAAGAGGGACAATCCGGGGCGGAGCTGCTGCCCGAAGATGTGGATGAGGAAGAATTCAACAAGTACGGATTCTTCGAGCACAAAGGGATGTACTGGGCGCTCAATAGCAATGGTGGCAAGTATGCGGTGAGCAACTTTACCATGGAGATCCTTTTTCACGTGCGCACCGGCGGTGAAGAAGCTTATCGTTTGATCAAGATCAAAAACATTCACGGCTATGAGGCAGTGATCAATATGAATACGGATGATTTTGTGAGCCTCTCGAGCTTCCGAAAACTGATTGCCCGCAGAGGGAACTATCTGTGGAAAGGTGCAGAGCATGATCTGGTGCGTTTGCAAGACAAGCTTCAGAGAGAAGAGAGAGCCACCATCCTGATTGATGTACTCGGCTACCACCCTACCGGAAATTTCTACGCTTTTGCCAATGGCATCATCGACATGGCCGCTAACTCTACCTTTAAACAGGCCGATGAATACGGCATTGTGCAGCACAACGACCGGAACTATTTCATCCCGGCCAACAGTAAAATCTACCTCGATAAAGAGGACATGTTTTACAACTACAAAAAATTCATCTTCAAGCACCGCGAGCTGAAGCTGAAAGAATGGTTCACGCTGTTCGACAAGGTATATGGCGAAAAGGGACGCGTTGGATTCATCTTCTACGTGGCCAGCCTTTACAGCAGTAGCATATACAAACTCATGGGCAGGCGATTTCCGATACTGAATCTTTATGGTCAACGCGGATCCGGGAAAGGAACGTTCGCTGAAAGCCTGATGTGCCTTTTCGGCGAGCCTCAAGAACAGATCATGTTAGGGGGCAATACCACCCAAGTGGGCTTCATGCGCACGTTCGCCCAGTTTAAAGATGCCATGGTGTGGCTGGATGAATACAAGAACAATCTGCACAAGAAAGTGATCGAAGCCATCAAGAATATCTATGACCGCATTGGTTACAAACGCGGAAAGAAAGATCACAGCTTTGAGGTGGATTATGTGCCGGTGCAGAGTGCTTGTATTCTGAGCGGACAAGAAATGCCCACCATTGAACCGGCTTTATATACTCGCGTTATTATGCTCACCTTCTCTGAAAGTAAGCACAATGAAGAAAGCAGGGTTGCCTTCAGAAAACTGATGCAAGAACAAGAGCTGGGGCTGAGTCACTTAACGGTTCACCTTCTGGGACATGGTCCGTATATCATCGAGCATTTTAAGGAGGTGTTTGAAACCGAGGTGAAGGAGATTGCCAAAGAGATCAACAATGCTCAGGTAGAAGAGCGGATGATAAACAACTACGCTTGCCTGAGCACGGTGTGCAAACTTTTGCTCGATAAAGAAAGCCTCGGATTTAAACACTACGCCTTCAGAGGGCTATTGATTAAAAACCTGAGCATACAACAAGCCGTATTGGTGGGAAGTGATGACACTACCAAATTCTGGCAGGTGATCGAGAGCCTCTTTAACCAGGATCTGATCAAAGAAGACCGCGACTTTATGCTGGCCGATGGCAAGCTGTTCATCCGCATACAGAATGTGAGCGGATTGTACGAG
>JBIIVF010000046.1:0-16126 GCA_044339595.1 Bacteroidia bacterium | reverse complement strand
GGCCGAAGTATTTAATTTGAGGTCGGTCATCACATTCAGTGAAAAATCCTCTGAATTGGTTCTGAACGTGATATCCCCTTTTTCGAGCCAAACATTGCTGATGCCTTGCAAATATTTAAGTCTTCCTCCAAATGTAAGTTTTTCGCTGTGCTCGCGTCCGTAGTAAAACCCGAATTCGAGGTATTGTTGCATATCCAAGCCCATACTGAAATCCATATCCTTATCGAGATTGGCCCCGCCATTTCCCTCTAGGGCTATTTTGAAGAGGTCGCCGGGGTAAGAGACTTTTGTCATGGTTCGAAGCGTAGAATTAAACGCCAGAACATTGTTCCCTGCTTTGATTCCCAAATGCAATATATCCATATCCCAAGCGAGATTGACGTAGTTCCTCTTTCCGAAAATATTCGCCAACTTGCTGACATTCACAAAAACAGAATCATTGGGTTGAACTTCAAGCACAGAATTCAGTGCTTTTAGATCGAGGCGATTATTGGCGAGATTGATGTATTGCGATCCCAAAACCGGGATGCCAATATACACCTTGGCATCGGGCAATAACCCCGGGTTCACATAGGTGCGTTGATACATGGAGCGCATGTTGTATAACGTAGCATTTTGTTGGGCATCCGCAAGAGAAAACACGAACAAACCCATGGCCAATAAGGTAATTTTCAGCGACTTTCTCATTAGAACTTCTGATTAAATTTAATCTTTGCCTGAACACCCAATTTAACCCCAATCCCATAATCCGTATATAATTTCACCGGCACAGGAATTCCACCCGATCGGCTGGTGTTTAAAATTCCTTTAATTCTGACCTGAGTAGTTTCATTTAGTTTTTTAATGCGCTCTTCCTTAAAGACAATATCAACGACATTTTTAACCGAATTGGTCACCCTTCCGGTGGCCACATTCACCGGTGCTGCCGGCAAAAACTGGGTGGTATTGGTAAAAACCGAGTCTAAGGTTTTACCGGAAGAATCGAGCAAATACACCTGCACATCTACCCCCAAAGGAAATCCATTGTTGATAGCCAATCTGACCAAAACTTCCTCCAGATAATCCACTTCTTCGCCCAAATTAAAATCAGCATCCTGAATTTCATCGAGGGTTATGTCTGAAGCGGTTCCATGCAAAGGAACTTCTACATCCACTTCAAAAGTGATTCGACTGGTATCCATCACAAAATTGCGGATTGAACTGCCACCGGGGTTAGCGGTTACATTAAATCCGTAGATAAATCCGGTTGGACGGCTGTTAATGATAGTGGCTATATTGCTGGTGGTTTTATTGAGCATAATCGAATCTACCAACACCTTACCTACCTGATTGTATGTGGGCACAGGGATGGGTATCGGATTGGGCACTCCGGTTAAATTGGTCGAACCGGTTTTTTCACTGTATCCTTTCAGCGCTAGAACATCCGCTTTGATGGGTACGCCCATGGAGTTGTAAATAAACAACTTGAACCGAGGATCCTCCAGGCTAAAACTTCCCCCGGATAGCTTATCCAGTGCATCGAATTTTAAGGTATCTAAGTCAGACATGAAACTTTCTTGCCCGATATAGCCATACATAATTTTGAATTCGTTGTAAAACATGAACATACTGGCCGTTACTTTATCGGTAGATTGAATCGGATTGCTTCCCCGTTTCGTGATTTTGAGGTCCATATCTACCTGAATCTGATTATGTCCCAAGCTGCCTTTGCTCATGTCGAACATATAACCCGAAAGGTTCACGTTGTCTGAAACATCAATCAGGGCTCCGGTATAATCAGACTTCAAGGTTTTGGTGAAGGGGATTCCATTTCTTTTGACATGCGGCAAGGTGAATTTAATTTCCAAGTCATGTTGAAATGTACTTTGAACCCGGAGTTGATTGTTGCATACCTTGAGCAGCATGCTATCTATTTCGATGTTGCCGGTATTGTAATTCATAAAATCTACAAACTGCAACGAAATGCTTCCATTGTTGCTCAGATAAGTTTGTTGCGATGGCGATAAGGTTAACTCCTTAGAAAAAGATTGATTATCGATCTCCACAAATTCTTCCGCACTTTGAGAAAACAACTCACCCCGATAGGCAATCATGATGCCTCCATCCGATTCGGTTTTGATGTAGGTACTATTGGTAGATTTAATCACATCATCCAGGGTTAAGGAGGTGTTCACCAGTGGCAAAGCAATATCAGGATCCCATTTCGCCCCATTGATTTTACTGATTTTATCTCCAAATTCCTTGGCGTCCTTTAAACAAGATGTCAGGGACAAGGATATGCCCGCCAAGACCAGCATTTTAAGAAAAATTCTCATGCTCATAAGTTTCACACAAATATCACCTATTTTGGGCGCAAAATTATTGAGAATTATCATGAAAACTGAAAAATCCATGGCCGCAGTCGGCACCTTCCTGTTAATGATTTCAGTTGTATTGGGTGCTTTCGGAGCCCACATGCTTGAAGATAGACTCGATTTGCATCAGTTGGAGATTTACCAAAAAGCGGCAAATTATCTCACGGTACATGCCCTGGCGTTGGTCATTGCTACTTTATTGCCCATTGAGGCAAAATCTAAATATGTGGTTGGCATTCTGTTTTTATCCGGAATCGCCTTATTTTCAGGTAGTTTGTTTATGTACAGCTTGTCGTTTTTGTTTACAGAAGATGGGTTGAAGTTATTTGCGATGATTACCCCTTTCGGAGGAACTGCTTTGATCATCGCATGGGGATACCTGACCTTAAAATTGATGAAAAAATGAGGGAAATTCTTTTCATCCGACACGCTAAATCAGACCAAACTTTATGGCATACCGGAATTCGGGATGTAGAAAGACCCTTGAACGAAAGAGGCAGAAAGGATGCATCCATCATGCGCAAGGTGTTGTTCAAGGAGAATTGGAAAGCGGATGCCGTATTTTGCTCGATTGCGCAGAGAACAAGGGAAACATTGGATATTTTGAAAGATACTGCCTGGATGAACCCACTTCAAGTGTTTTTCGAAACAGATTTGTACACTTTTGATGCGGAGGAAGTGATGGATTTTATACGCAATATTCCGAATGACTATAAACATATTGCGCTGATCGGACATAATCCTGCTCTCACCTATGTGGTGGAAAAATTGGGTAATTTTAGATTAGACAACTTACCCACTACCGGTATGGTATGCATTGGTTCAAATGTGGGAAATTGGGAAGATTTCATCCATAAAAAAGGGGCAGTGCTTTGGAAAGCCTACCCCTCTGAATGTCGTAAATAGAAATTATTTATTTCACTCGGAAAATGGTCTTCTTACCATTAATGTCTGCTTCGGCAAGGTTGTCACATGCCTCGTTATCGTAAGGATCATAATCTACCATAATCTTCTTTCCTGAACCGGTTACGGTAAGGGTAATCACCCCTTTCACAAAGGTTTTAGCACATCCGCTTTCGATTTTTTTGAGCAAAGGATTATCAATGGTAACGGTAAAATCTTCACCATTTCTGTTTTTACCATTTCCCCCACCGGTGATTTCGAAATGATCCATCCAAATACCCGGACCTGCATCTACTGTGCGTTCTATCTGACCATTTGAATTCCAACGAATAATATTGGCCAGATCCCGAATTTCCATGTTTTGAACCTGTATATCGAGTTTGTTTTCTGCGGTGCGGGTAATTTTCTTATTTCCGGTGATTTGATACATATCAGTACCATTTCCTGAGAAGAAAGAATCAGCCCCGGAGAGCACAATCTCAAGTTCAGCACCAATTTGGGTGTAAGGTTTGTTCAATTTTAAATTCAAACGACCAGCGCGATATTTACCATCCTGACAAAGCAAGCCAAAAGGAGCAAGATTTCCTCTCGGTCCAAAATCTACATAAAACTCTTTGCCATCACCATCATCCCAAAGGCTATCCGTAAACTCAAGGATTGCACCGGATGGAAGCAACGTTCCGGAAGTTTTATTCAAACGACCGTCGCTCGAGGAAACATCATCCACCACATCAAAAATGCCGGATAATTGGGTCTCAGCCAGCGCGTAATCTTCGGCACTTGTAATCGATTCTTTCAGCTCTTCAATTTGATCTCCACAAGAATAGCAAGTAAAAACAAGGGCAATTACGGGAATTAATAACTTTTTCATGATATACTTTTTAAGCATTCGAGATGGTTTACTTAAGACGATGATCTTATGAACATCAACCAGGAACTTTCTCAAATCTCATACAAAAATAATTCATTATCTTAACTTTGGAGCTTTCCATTTGTTATAAAAAAGCCATAATTCATTGACCGAAAACTCCCTTCTTATTCCCATGACCACATTATTTGTCGATGTGGTACTACCTCTTTCAGTTCCGGGAACCTATACATACCGAGTTCCGATGGAAATGAATGAAGAAATGGTAGAGGGAATGCGGGTGGTGGTTCCGTTCGGAAAAACGAAGCTTTATGTCGGGATTGTGCTTAACATACACGAAAAAGCCCCCGCAGAATACACCGCTAAATATGTTTTACATGTGCTTGATATGATGCCCATTTTGAACTCAGTGCAGCTCAAATTTTGGAAATGGATATCGTCTTACTACATGTGTTACCCGGGTGAAGTCATGAAAGCGGCGCTGCCGGCAGGGCTCAAAATGCAAAGCGAAACCCGCATTGGTCTTCATCCTGAGGGCGAATTGGAAGGAATCGAACTCGATGACAAAGAAAGCGCCATTCTCGAAGCACTTCAACATTCTGGAGAAATGTCTCCTGAAACTTTATCAACGGCGACCGGTGTGAAGAATATTTTTAAATATCTAAAATCACTGTATGAACGCGGATTGATTTTGTTTTTAGAGGAATTAGAAGACACCTATAAACCCCTGACTATACTGAAGATTGAAATACACCCTGATTATCGAAACGATGAACGCATGGGGGATGCATTCGATCAACTCGAGAAAAAAGCCCCTGCGCAACTGATGGTGCTGATGCGATTAATCAGTACCATAAAATTGGATGGTTCCATTGAAAAACAAGATTTGTTGGCACTCGAAGGGGTGACCTCGGCAGCCTTGAAAAGCTTGGTGAAGAAACAAATCCTCCTGGAAAAGAAAATTGAAAAAGGTCGGATAGACCTGGGGGGTGATATGCATGAAACCACGGCAGCTCTTTCTGCAGAGCAATTGAACGCTTATCAAAACATTCAGGAGCATTTTAAGCAAGATAAAATCGTTTTTCTTCATGGGGTAACATCCAGTGGAAAAACGCATGTGTACCTCCAATTGATTGAAGACACCTTAAACCAAGGAAAACAAGTTTTGTATCTGGTTCCGGAAATTGCCCTTACTACCCAATTGATTTCGCGGGTCAAACAGCGATTTGGCAATCGGGTGATTGTTTCCCATTCCAGGTTCAATGCACACGAAAAGGTAGAATTGTGGAATGCCATCGCCGAACAAAAAGCAGATATTCTGCTCGGTCCGAGAAGTGCCGTATTTCTCCCCTTTAAAAACCTGGGACTGGTGATTGTTGACGAAGAACATGAAAGTGCTTACAAGCAATACGATCCAAACCCGCGATATCATGGTAGGGATGCTGCCTTGATGTTGGGACATTTATCCGGTGCAAATTGCTTATTGGGCAGTGCAACTCCTTCCATAGAAACCTTTACCCATGCCAAGTCCGGCAAATATGCTCTGGTTGCCTTAAAGGAAAGATTCGGTGGCATTGAGCTGCCGGAAATGCTACCGGTTGACATGAAGGAAGAAAAGCGAACCAAAAGAGTGAACGGTTTGTATTCATTTACCCTGCTTGAGGCCATTGACGAAGCTTTAAAACAAGAAGAACAAATCATCCTTTTTCTGAACCGGAAAGGATATGTGCCGGTGACCGAGTGCGCTGAATGTGCCTGGACTCCCATGTGCATCAATTGTGATATTTCTCTCACCTATTATAAATCCGGCAACAACTTGCGATGCCATTATTGTGGATTTCATCGGGAACCGGTGAACCGTTGTCCGGCTTGTGGAAGTACCCACATCCTGATGTCGGGATATGGAACCGAAAGAGCCGAAGATGAGCTCAAAACCTTGTATCCGGATGTTTCAATCGGACGCTTTGATTACGACACCACCCGCACCAAACATGCTTTTGAGCAAATCATACACGCGTTCTCGGAAGGGAAAATTAAAATCTTAATTGGAACCCAAATGGTGGCCAAAGGGCTGGATTTCAACAACGTAAGACTTGTTGGCATCCTGCATGCCGATCAAATGCTGAACTATCCAGATTTTAGATCCGCTGAAAAAGCCTATCAGATGATGGTACAAGTTTCAGGTAGGGCAGGCAGGCGCAGTACTCGGGGAAAAGTATTGATTCAAACCCATCGACCCGATCATCCGGTGATTGCAGAAGTGCTGGAACAGGATTATCCGACGTTTTACGCCCGTGAAATTGCAGAGCGAGAAAAATTTAAATATCCTCCTTTCTATCGTTTGATCCGGTTGACCTGCCGACATAAAAATGCGGATGTACTTTTTCAGGCCAGTGAACTGCTTTATGACAAATTGAATGGGCTTTTAGGGAATCAGGTGCATCGTCCACAAAAACCACCGGTATCTAGAATTAAAAACTTCTTTTTGAAAGAAATACTCATCAAACTGGAAGCTGATCACAAGGAAACGGCGCTCACTAAATTAAAAATCAGACGGATGATTCATCAGATGGTAGAAATGAAAGAATTCAAATCGGTGTACGTGCATGCCGATGTAGACCCATATTAGTCATAATTTCCTTTCGTCTGCAACGTTTTTAGTCATTTTTGGAACTATTATTGTAACACATCAAAAAATCATTTATGAAACCATTCCTCATACTAATTGCCTCTCTGTTGATTTTTAGTACTTCCAAAGCTCAACAGGCTTCAGAGTTTTTCGACACCCTTCAATATAATTTCGGAGTGCTTCATCAGCACGATTCAGCCGTGCATTACTTCCATTTTGTGAACAAAAGCAAAACAGATATGATCATCGAAGATGTTAAATCTACCTGCTCATGCACCGCATCAGATTACCCAAAGGTACCGGTTAAACCGGGTGAAAAATCCTATATTAAGGTTACGTTTGACCCAACCGACAAAGAAGGTCATATTGCCAAAGGGGTCAATTTAATGACCAATCTGGGGGAAATCAACATTATCATATTTGCGGAAGTTCACGCACATTAGGGCTTATTTGCCCCTTCCTTGAACCATGATCAAGACTGTGTAAATCAAGATTTTAACATCGAGTGCCAGGCTCATATTTTCGATATAGAGCAAATCAAATTTTAAGCGCTGCACCATTTGCTCGACATTCTCGGCGTATCCGTATTTCACTTGCCCCCAGGAAGTTATTCCGGGTCTGACTTTGTGCAATCTCCTGTAATGCGGCGCAATTTCCTCAATTTTCTCTATGAAATATTGTCTTTCCGGTCTGGGGCCAACCAAAGACATCTCCCCGATCAATACATTATAAAATTGGGGCAATTCATCGAGTCGAACTTTTCTTAAAAATCTCCCAAATCGGGTGATACGCGGATCATTTTCACTGCTCAATTGTGGCCCTGCTTTTTCTGCATCTACATACATCGTCCTGAATTTATGTATAATAAAAGGCTTTCCATGCCAGCCAATTCTTTCCTGTCCAAAAAATATCGGGCCTTTAGACCCTGTCTTTACCATAATGGCAATCACAAGCAACAAGGGAAAACAAATAATTAGGGCGATGGAAGAAAGCACAATATCCATGACTCTTTTCACAGATCGTTGCCATTCAGGCATAATTTCAGTAGAGATTTCGATCAATACCGCTCCCATGATATTGCTCATTCGAACGCTTCCGGCGAGGATGTCATACATATCCGGTATGATGCGAATGGTTACGGCTTCATCTTCCAGAAACGACAGAATGCGCGCTACCTTGTCATGTTCAGAGGTTTCAATGGCGATAATCACTTCCTCTATTTGATATTGAGCGAGCACTTCTCTGATTTGACTCAAATTGCCCAAACAAGGTATATCCGGAGAAAAACCGGAGGAATTTTCTCCATTCAACGTAATGTATCCCTTGATAAAATATCCTTCTGATTCTTTGGCGGTTTCGAGTTCCTGATAAAGATTGATGGCATTTTGGTTGGAGCCAATCAATACAGTCGGGAAACCCAATTTGCGTTGTTTGATGAGCCTGCTGATTCTGGTAGATTGATATATCCTGGCAAATGCCGTAAATAAAAAATGCAGTGCAAAGAGGATAGCAAATGACTTGTAATAGTTGGTGTATGATGTTACCACATCATCCAGAAGAAAGAGAAAAAACAAGATGATCACACCTAAAAAAGATACGATCAAAATTTGTGTGAATTCTCTGAGCCTTGATTTCCTAAATAATTCGCTGTACAAGCCATACGACCAATAAGCGATGATCCAAAAAAATGGCAATATGAATGCTGCCATAAATAATTTGGGATCATGCTTTGCGCTTTCAAGGGACGCCCCTTCAATGACCACCTTGCGATATGCATAAAACATCAACCAAGCCAACATGGCCGTGATGTAGTCAAAGAAAAGATACCTTATAAGTGTAGCCCTGCGATTCAAAAATGTACCAGTTTTAAATTATCCATCAAAATCACCGGTTTTGCGGAAACATTATTATTAATGGCTTCCATATAAATGCGCATTCTGGCATCCGCATAGTCCATCACATTCCAATCTTCGGTTAATCCTATATAGAGTTTATTCCAACCATTGTTGGTCGGGAAACCCAATACCACCGGAACTTTGGAGGTAAAAACACCTTCCGCTAAAAAACCGAACTGAACATTCACATCACTTTTGTAATTCACTTCGAGGTATACATCCGTTTGCTTAGGAATCCGATAAGAACTGATCCCGGCATGTTCAAATATCCCGGCAGTTTGAAAGGCTACTTTACCAGAGAAACGATTGCTGAGTCCATTGTATTGAAAAACCTCCAAGGGATCAGATGTAACTGCGATAGAATCGATCGTAGCGCGGTTTCCGGTTTTTTGGAGGCTTACCGATAGATCTTCAAAATCTTCTATCCAGGCGAATTGTACTCCCTCTTTATAGGTCACGGATGGTTTGATGGTGTCAATTTCTTCCGGAGTGAGCAACGTTTGTTGAGTAAAACCCGTAAAAAACGGGTAGGTCACCCGGCTCGAAACAAGGCCATTCTTTTTGATACCGGCAAAGATGGTGATTTCTGTGTTTCCCGATTTCAAAACCGGAATGGTCACCGGAACTTCAAAAACACCGACCAATTGTTTATCGGCATATACCCAGGCATCGGTAATTTGTTGGGCGTCACTCCCTTGCGTGCCATCTGATTTCGTTGTAAATGTAAAACCGGGAATATGAATATACGCCGGAATCGGTTCTCCTTTATCAAAAGAATCGCACCCCGAGAAGAGGCACGCTATGGACAAAGAAAGGAACAAAAAAATACTCTTTTTGAATTTACTCATTTACGCTTAAAATTCCTTTCAAGCTGATCAATGATGCGGTCTGCCACAATTTTGGTGTTCAGAAAGTCTGCTACACTGGCTTCGGGAGAAGTTTTATCAATGATACAACGATAGAAAGTTTCCAATTCCACGGCAAAGATATCGCAAGAATCGGCATTTTGAGCAGGTTTTTGGGTCTCTGTTCCATTTAAAACGAACTCCTCATTGTCAGAGCCGTTTTTTAACATGGAGACCGATTGATCTAGAAAGTTTACTGCGTAATATGAATTATTCTGAAAGAATCTGGTTTTATGAACGTTTTTACCGGAAATCTTACTTGCAGCCAAGTTGGCGATACAGCCATTATAGAATTCAATGCGGGCATTGACTACGTCCGGATCATCGTATAAAACGCCTACACCCGTGGCGTTGATGCTTTTAACCGGAGAACCGGCCAAAGTCAGTACCACATCAATATCATGCATCATCAGATCACTGATCACGGATATGGAGGTTGTATTTTCACTGAATTTTAAGAATCGGTTGCACTCAATGATTCTCGGTTTCAGATCAAAATCTCTGATTACCCTATACGTGCTTTGATACCGATGTTTCAGCCCCAATTGAACCACGACTCCTGCTTCGGCGGCCAATAATTCGACTTTCCTGATTTCTCCATTCGAGAACAAACAAGGATTTTCGAGATAAACATGTTTCGAGTGTTTGACCAATCCGGCCACGGTTGCAAAGTCACTCCATGACAAATCAGAAATAAATACGGCTTCCGGTTCTATCAGAAAATCATCAAAATCAGCTATCTTTCGATAGACCTCCGGATTTTTTGTACCATGAATGCCCGTAATTTTGAGCATTCCGCGCTTCTCCATGCGCTGAACAATCTCGTGCGGAAGATTACTTCGGCCGAGTATTCCGATTTTCAGGGTTTTTGAATTCCTTTGCATGAAGCTTTGATGCGAAATACGTTCAATTCGGATTGAAGATGAAATATTGTTATCTATATACGTACTTAAAAGACTACACATCCTGAAAGACTCATACAAATATCAAGGCCGAAGAAGGCGACTGGCAGCGGATTTACAAGAAAAAGGCATCCGCAACGAAAAGGTACTGGAGGCCATTGCCCAAGTCCCAAGACATTTGTTTTTTCTTCCATCACTGGAAGATAAGGCCTATGACGATCAGGCTTACCCCATCGACGAAGGTCAAACCATCTCTCAACCCTACACCGTTGCCTATATGACCGAGCTGTTGGATCCCTTTAAAGGCATGAAAGTGCTGGAAATTGGCACCGGCAGCGGCTATCAGGCAGCCATCCTGCAAAGCCTTGGTGCTGAAGTTTTTACCATCGAACGACATGAAGCCTTGTATCGGAAAGCTTCCGAAATATTTCGTGAACTCAAGTTGAATATTCATACATTCTGGGGCGATGGCTCCGCCGGGCTAAAGAAACATGCACCCTTCGACGGAATCATTGTAACAGCAGGCGCCCCTCCTCTGGCAGAAACGCTGAAAGAACAACTCAAAATAGGCGGCAAACTGGTCATGCCGGTGGGTACGCTCAATATCCAAACCATGGTAGTCATTACACGGGGTGTTGATAATCAATACGAACGACGGGAAAAAGGACAATTTAAATTTGTGCCTTTACTCGGAAAACATGGCTGGCAATAAGACTTTTTTAATCACATTCCTTTTCATCTTTACTGCAATTTGCAATATCCGTGCACAAGAAATATTAAAAGCAGAGGTTCGTTCCGGTGATGGCATCTCCATTCTTTTGGGGCGCTATAAACTCTTGAACAGTCAAAACCTCGACTCCTTTCTTAGACTCAATCATCTCGAACGAAATGACTATCTGCAAAGCGGAAAATCATACAAAATGCCCGTCCAGATTTGTAAATACAACGGTAAAAGCATCCGCACCAGCCTGAGTATATCAGACTATAGCACCGCTGAAGACATCCGGGATTACAATATAGAAATGGAAAAATCAGGTCTCAAAAAACAGACCTTCGAAAAAGATAAAATCCTGTGGGTCCCCATGCATCTCTTTTACAACCCTTTACCGGGCACGGTAGAGAAATTCAAACCCTATACTCTCAACTTCCCGATATTTGGTAAAAAATATGAAGATGTGACCATAGAAGACAATCGCCTGTTTGATCATGTTTATTATCTGGTCAGTGGACATGGCGGACCGGACCCCGGGGCATTGGGGAAATTAGGAGATCATCAAATCAGTGAAGACGAATACGCCTATGATGTCACCTTGCGATTGGCTCGAAATCTCATCGCCCATGGTGCGGTTGTTTATCTGATTACCCGTGACCCCAATGATGGCATCCGGGACGAAGAAAGCCTGCCCCTGGATGAAGATGAAGTGTGTTATCCCGAGCAACCCATCCCATTAAATCAAAAAGCAAGACTCAAACAACGCACCGACATCATCAACAATCTTTATCACGAAAACAAGAAAAAAGGCCTAACCCAACGAACCATTGAAATTCATGTGGATTCACGCATGGAAGCCAAAAAGATTGATCTGTTTTTCTACCATTACCCCGGAAGTTCCAAAAGCGAAATGCTGGCAGAAAATATGCTTCAAACCGTGAAGAAAAAATATTCAGAACATCAAAAAAACAGGGAATATAATGGTGTGGTAACAGCGCGAAATTTATACTCCGTTCGGGAAGTACTCACCCCATTGGTGTATATCGAACTGGGCAATATCACCAATGATTTCGACCAGAAAAGATTGATAATCAACAATAACCGACAAGCCTTGGCCAATTGGTTTGCCGAAGGCTTGATGGGCACTCCTTAAACTACATATTCCTGCGGTACTGCCCGCCGACTTCAAACATGGCATCGGTAAGCTGACCCAAAGAACAATACTTCACCGCTTCCATTAATGCCGCAAAAACATTCTCGTTATGCAGTGAAGAGGCCTGTACTTTCTTGATGACCGGTTTTGCTTCGGCTTCAAATGCTTTATGCAACTGCTGTAAGGTGCTG
This sequence comes from Bacteroidia bacterium, assembly GCA_044339595.1. Taxonomy (GTDB): domain Bacteria; phylum Bacteroidota; class Bacteroidia; order NS11-12g; family UBA9320; genus CAZTGZ01. The sequence continues at coordinate 3,614 of JBIIVF010000046.1, read as the reverse complement.
ATTTGCTGCTCTTTTTCCTCCTCTGTGGCCCTTATCACTTCTTTTGGCAAGATGGTAGGTGATCCTTTAGAACTCAAAAAAGTATTGACCCCGATCAAAGGATATTCTCCGGTGTGTTTTAAGGTTTCGTAATAGAGACTTTCCTCCTGAATTTTACCGCGCTGATACATAGTTTCCATGGCACCGAGCACACCTCCCCTTTCGGTTATCCGATCAAATTCAGCCAATACGGCTTCTTCCACCAAATCGGTCAATTCTTCAATGATAAAAGATCCTTGTAATGGATTTTCATTTTTCGCCAGGCCCAATTCCCTGTTGATAATCAACTGAATAGCCATGGCTCTTCTTACAGATTCTTCAGTGGGTGTGGTGATGGCTTCATCATACGCGTTGGTATGAAGGCTGTTACAATTGTCATAAATGGCATACAACGCTTGCAAGGTGGTGCGGATATCATTAAAATCGATCTCCTGCGCGTGCAATGACCTTCCGGAAGTCTGAATATGATATTTCAGCATTTGGGTGCGGTCATCTGCCCCGTACTTTTCTTTCATGGCTTTGGCCCAGATGCGTCGTGATACCCTTCCGATCACAGCATATTCAGGATCGATTCCGTTTGAAAAGAAAAAGGACAAATTCGGACCAAACTTATTGATGTCCATGCCCCTGCTCAAATAGTATTCAACAAAAGTGAATCCATTGGCCAGGGTAAAGGCCAGCTGCGAAATCGGATTGGCACCTGCTTCAGCGATATGATATCCACTGATGGAAACCGAGTAGAAGTTTCTGACATTGTTCGAGATGAAATACTCCTGCACATCCCCCATCAATCTCAACGCAAATTCTGTACTAAAAATACAAGTATTCTGAGCCTGATCTTCCTTTAAAATATCCGCTTGAACAGTTCCCCTTACTTTAGAAAGGGTATCCATTTTTATATTTTCATATACCTCGGCAGGAAGCACATCTGCCCCGGTGATGCCGAGCAATAATAATCCTAAGCCATCATTGCCTTCCGGAAGCGGTCCATAATATTTCGGACGGGTGATTCCACGATCTTCATAGCGTTCTTTTAACTTGGCTTCGACACGATCTTTTAAACCATGGGACAATAGGTACTTTTCACATTGCTGATCGATGGCAGCATTCATAAAGAAAGCCAACACCATTGGAGCGGGACCATTGATGGTCATCGAAACAGATGTTTTAGGATCGGAAAGATCAAAACCGCTGTACAACTTTTTGGCATCATCCAAGCAGCAGACTGATACGCCCGAATTACCGATTTTACCAAAAATATCAGGTCGATGATCCGGGTCATTCCCATATAAGGTCACCGAATCAAAGGCAGTGCTCAAACGCTTGGCCGGCATGCCCAAGCTTACATAATGAAAACGACGGTTGGTTCTTTCCGGTCCACCTTCTCCTGCAAACATGCGGGTCGGATCTTCGCCTTCTCTCTTGAAAGGGTAAATCCCTGCGGTAAAAGGAAATTCTCCGGGCACGTTTTCCTGCAATATCCACCTTAATATATCTCCCCAAGATTCATAGGATGGGGTAACCACCTTCGGAATCATCAGGTGTGACAAGGATTCGTCGTGGGTTTTAATATTTAAAACCTTATCGCGCACCTGAAAGGAGTAAATTTCGTTTTTATAGGTTTGTCTCTTGTCTGACCAATGCTCTAATTGTTTCAAATTTCGCGGATCTAATTCGAGCAACAACTGATCGTAATGCGTTTTTAAGCCATCCGTCAATGTGGAATCTCCACCCGACTCGGCAATCGTATCCATGGCTTTTTTCAAACCGAAGAGCTTAGAGGCGATGCGACTTTGCTTCTCTGCCCAAAGATCATACTTGCGGTTGTTTTCGCTGATTTCGGATAAGTAACGAACTTTCGAAGGGGGAATGATGTAAATTTTCTCACTCATGGTTTCTCCGGCCACAAAATCGGAATGCCAATCCACGTTCGTTTTTTGGATGATGGTGGTAATCAGTTTTTTATAGAGCGAGTTGGTGCCGGGATCATTAAATTGGGAAGCAATGGTGCCGTAAACCGGCAGCTCTGCATCCTCCAGATCGAACGCATTGTGGTTTCTTCTGTATTGTTTCTTTACGTCACGCAAGGCATCCATCGCACCTCTTTTGTCGAATTTATTGATGGCAATCACATCGGCAAAGTCGAGCATATCGATTTTCTCAAGTTGACTGGCAGCGCCGTATTCCGGGGTCATCACATACAAACTGGCTGAACTGTGATCAGCAATTTCGGTATCACTTTGCCCAATTCCGGATGTTTCCAAAATAATCAAGTCATATCCGGCCAATTTGAGGATGCTTAAGGCATCGTCGATGTGTTTGCTCAGCGCCAAATTGGCTTGACGGGTTGCCAGCGAACGCATATACACCCGATCATTCCGTATGGCGTTCATGCGGATACGGTCTCCCAAGAGGGCGCCTCCGGTTTTGCGTTTAGAAGGATCGACCGAAATGATGGCCATGTGCTTATCCGGAAAATCCAGTAAAAATCTTCTCACCAATTCGTCCACCAAACTGCTTTTTCCTGCGCCTCCGGTACCTGTGATTCCCAATACGGGTGTGCTCAGTTCTTTGGCCTTCTGACGGATGGTGTCAAGCTGGAGTTTGTTTTCTTCGGGGAAATTTTCAGCTGCCGAAATCAGGCGTGCTATGGAAGTTTTGTTCTTTTTGTCTACATGGGTCAACGATCCATTTAAGTGCAATCCTAAAGGAAAATCGGATTGCCGCACCAAATCATTGATCATGCCTTGCAGGCCCATGGAGCGACCATCATCCGGATGATAAATGCGGGTGATGCCATATTGTTGTAAATCATCAATTTCTTCGGGGAGAATCGTTCCGCCGCCGCCGCCAAATATTTTGATATGCGAAGCCCCTTTTTCCTTCAGTAAGTCAAACATGTATTTGAAATATTCATTGTGCCCCCCCTGATAACTGGTTAAGGCTATGGCATTGGCATCCTCCTGTATGGCTGTATTGACAACTTCTTCGGCACTGCGATCGTGCCCGAGGTGGATGACCTCACACCCTGTGGCTTGGATGAGTCGCCGCATGATGTTGATGGCTGCATCGTGGCCATCAAAAAGCGCTGCTGCTGTAACTATTCTGACTTTATTTACCGGTTTATAGGCTGTAGTTTCCTGGGTCATGGTTGCAATATAAAAATAGCGAGGCAAATTTAATCCAAATGATTATCCGTTTTTATACCTAAAGGTTCGCCGGGTGCAATAACCTCGATTATTCATTGAATTTTTCTGTTACAGAAGTACACCCATGAATCATTGTAGCAACGGGCCTGCGGGTGGGAAATGGCCTTATTTGTCTTTTCGTGATCCGCTAGGTTATGGAGGCGTGAAAGCAGATTATCCCATTGAGCAGATAAGAAAGCGATGGGCGAACGCCGACCGGACTTCTTTTACTTTTCTTAATATCGAATGACAACCGAACTAAGGTAACCCCAATAAATATAAGAAGTGGATCCCATCGTGGCATTCGCTGACATGGCCGTAGCGGATAGAAAAGAGAAATGAAGCCTTGATTTTTTTTGATTACTTTTTTTGATCAAGCAAAAAAAG
>JBIIVF010000045.1:0-16179 GCA_044339595.1 Bacteroidia bacterium | reverse complement strand
AGGGAGTGCAGGTGTTACCGGGCAGGTTGAACAAGGGTGAAATGCTGCAAATTTCCATTCAAAATGAATTTAAAAGGGATTATGTATCAAGGAATGTAGCGGCTTTTATTCCCGGGACCTTGCATCCTGATTCTTTTGTGGTATTTACAGCACATTATGATCATTTGGGTGGCATGGGTGATAAAGTGTTTATTCCCGGAGCCAACGACAATGCCAGTGGTATTGCCATGATGCTCGATATGGCCTCAGAATTTGCGGCAAATCCTCCGACATATTCGGTTGCGTTTATAGCCTTTGGCGGCGAAGAGGCCGGTTTGGTAGGTTCGTATCATTGGGTGAAAAAGGCATCTACTTTGTTGCCATTGAATAAAATTCGTTTTCTCATCAATATGGATTTGATGGGCAGCGGTGATGAAGGCATCATGGCGGTGAATGGATCCGTATTCAAAGAGGAGTTTGAGTTGTTGAAACAAACCAACGAAAAGGGAATGTATTTACCGACCGTGAAGGAAAGAGGAAAAGCAGCCAACAGCGATCATTACTTCTTTACCGAGGCGGGGGTAAGGGGATTTTTCTTTTACCTGATGGGTGCCTATCGGCATTATCACGATATTGAAGATAGCGCCAAAAACCTGAGGCTCTCATCTTATTATGACCAGTCATTTTTGTTGATCAAAAATTTTGCAATTCGGTTGATGTGAAGCGCAGATTGTTGAAAATAAGCAAGACAAATTCAAGCAATTGGATTATGTCCATCATTTGGGAGGGCTGAACGATTTTTTTTGCGATTACATGATTTGTTTTCTTTCATTACTCCTGACGTTGTTAAGCCCAACTAACTTGTTATACTTTGTTCCTGAAATTCTCTCGTGTAATTTGGGTTAATTTTACCTAGGGGTCATTTTCATGGATTTGGTTGTGAAAAATACTTTAGTTTTGTCAATGCATGTATCCCTTAGTTAATACCATCTTTTCCTGGTACCTGCGAAGAAGATTCGAAAAGATACGAATGTCTGTTGAAAATCCAATTCGCATTCAGCAGGACGTTCTTAAAGATCTGTTGAGAACCGCCTCATATACGGTATTTGGAGAGCAATATCGTTTCAAAAGCATGGCCGATGAAAAGGAATATGCAGAAAGAGTTCCGTTAGCAGACTATGAAGAGTTGAAACCTTATATCGATCGAATTTTGCATGGCGAACAGAATGTCTTATGGCCTTCAGAAATAAGGTGGTTTGCCAAATCTTCGGGCACCACTTCTGATAAAAGCAAGTTTATTCCGGTGAGCTATGAGGCACTTGAAGAATGTCATTTCAGGGGGGGGAGAGATGTATTGAGTATTTATTGTCACAATTATCCTGAAACAAGGATATTTGAGGGTAAAGGATTGCTCATAGGTGGAAGTCATGAAGTCAACAAATTTTCTGAAGACACCTATTTTGGAGATTTGAGTGCGGTGATGATGAACAACATGCCGTATTGGAGTACCCTGTTGAGCACGCCGGGTCAAGAGATTGCTCTGATGAGTGACTGGGAGCAGAAGCTTGAGAAGATGGCGGATGCGGTTATGCAAGAAGATGTGAGAAGTATCTCAGGCGTACCTACCTGGACGATGGTTTTGATAAAGCGAATTTTAGAAAAGAAAGGAACGCATAACTTGATGGAGGTATGGCCCAATCTGGAGTTATTTATTCATGGAGGGGTGAGTTTTACGCCGTATCGCAAACAATTCGAGCAATTAATTCCATCTGAAGGAATGCATTATCTCGAAACCTACAATGCATCGGAAGGATTTATTGCAATCAAGGATGATCCTACCAGAAATGACATGCTTTTAATGTTAGATTACGGCATTTATTATGAATTTGTTCCATTGACTGAATTGGAAAAGGAGCATCCGCAAAGCCTTACTTTGGCGCAAGTGAACACCGGCGTGACCTACGCGCTGGTGATTTCAACCAATGCCGGATTATGGCGATATTTAATTGGAGATACCGTGGTTTTTACCTCCCTCCATCCATTCAGAATTCAGATTGCCGGAAGAACCAAAAGCTATATCAATACCTTTGGAGAAGAGCTGATGGTTCACAACAGCGATCAAGCCATTGCCGCAGCATGTGAGGCTACCGGAGGCAGGGTAAGAGAATATACTGCCGGACCCATTTTTCTGACCACCGATCATAAAGGCGGGCATGAATGGTATATTGAATTTGAAAAAATGCCGGATAGTACCCACGCCTTCATGGATTTACTGGATTCACATCTGAAAGCATGCAATTCTGATTATGAAGCCAAAAGAGCAGGAGATCTGGCTTTGGAAGCACCCAGCCTGATGATATGTTCAGAAGGGACCTTTTATCGTTGGCTGAAACAGAAGGAGAAATTGGGAGGGCAACATAAAGTGCCGCGGTTAAGCAACAACCGGAAGATTTTGGAGGAATTGCAGGTGTTGCTGCAAGAAGAAAAGCCTAGATAGATTTCATGTCTAGTGCTTCCGATCAATCACAAACTGAACCAGCTTGTGCATATCTTCCTTTTCTGCATCCTTTCCTGTAATCCGGTTGAGCAGCTCAAGGGCTTCATTTAGAATGCGTCGCATGGTTTGATCGGCGTATTCTATCCCTCCTTTGGCCTTTACAAATGATATAACCTTATTTACTTGGGCCGTGTCGTTGTCGTTGTTCTTGATGATGGAGATGATTTTCCTTTTTTCAGATCTTTCGGCTTGATTCAGGGCATAAATCAGGGGAAGGGTCATCTTCTTTTCTTTGATATCGATGCCGGTGGGTTTGCCGATATCATCGGTACCGTAATCAAATAAATCATCTTTTATTTGAAAGGCGATGCCTGTTTTCATGCCAAATTCTTTGAGCAGCGCTACTTGAGTCGAATCTCCCGAACCAGATGCGGCTCCAATCCCACAGCAAGAGGCTATCAGGGATGCCGTTTTCTTTGAAATGATATCGAAATAGATCTCTTCAGATATATCCAACCTTCTGGCTTTCTCGATTTGAAGCAATTCACCCTCACTCATTTGTTCAACGGCTTCCGAAAGAATTTCGAGCAAGTCGTGATCTTTATTCTTTAAAGCGAGCAACAATCCTTTTGAAAGCAGATAGTCGCCTACGAGCACGGCAATTTTGTTCTTCCAAAGCGCATTGATGCTGAACATACCGCGTCGTTTGTAAGATTCATCCACTACATCATCATGCACCAGCGTGGCAGTATGCAACAATTCGACCAAGGCAGCTCCTCTGTAAGTTCGGTCATTGATAGCGCCAAACAAGCGTGCTGAAAGCAACACAAACATGGGGCGCAATTGTTTTCCTTTGCGTTTAACGATATAAGTCATGATGGTATCGAGCAATGGAACACTGCTCTTCATGCTTAGCCTGAACTTCTTTTCAAAGATTTCGAGTTCCTGGCTGATGGGCGCTTTTATATCCCTTATTGTGATGGTCATGTATCGTTGCCAAAATTAAGGCAACCCTGACTAAATAACTCAATAGATTGCAAGAATGTTCAGTACAAAAAAAGCATCCCGTTAAATGCGGAATGCTTTTGTTATAGGTTTGAGAATATCTATTCTTCTCTCAATGCTTTTGAAGCAGAATAATTCATTTTTAAGGCATTTACCTGACGCAGTTCCTGCTTAATATCTTGAATCATCCCCATTTTAACACTGCGGTCAGCTTTAATGGAAGTGGTCAGATAATCGCGGATGGCTTCATCAGACTTATTGCGTTCGAGCGTAATGTATTCTTGCACATCATCCACAGTGGCAAAAGCATCGTTTAATTGAATACGGGAAGCGGTTCCTTTAGTAGGATCTGTTGGAGGCCCCACATAGATATAGTTCACCCAACTTTTCTTTTCAAGTTTTTCGATTTCAGATGCTTTGGGAACGACTGTTTTTACTTTCATTTCCTTGTCTTTCATTTTGGTGGCAACCATGAAAAAGAACAAGAGCATGAAAACGATATCCGGCAGTGAGGAGGTGTTGATCGCCGGACTTCCGGTGGCTTGTTTTTTTCTAAACTTCGACATATTACTCTTCTCCTATCTTAACAGGTTCTGCTTCGGATATTTTCATCGGATACGCATCCTTGATATCGTCTTTTTGTTTTTTAGTGAGTTTACTAAACGGTTTGCCAAATTTCTTTTCAGCGGCTTCGTCTCTTACTTCGTTGTAAGCTCTGATAAGCTCATTATAAACTGACACATACGTTTCATAACCGGTGCCTCTGTCATTTTTAAGAGAGATGATGGCTTTTTTAGAGGAAGTAGCCATGCTTGGATCTCTACCTTCATTGGTAAGAAATTGCTTTGCAAAACCGTTGAGTTCGTTCACTTTCATGATTTTCTTTTCAACCAAAAGCTGATTATTGGCATTGATAAGTACTTCCAATACATCACGGTTATTTTGGGTGGATGTAGGCGGAGGCTGACTTGGATCAGGCCAAGGTGGCAGTTTCACCTGCAAACCTGCATCGCTGTCCATGGTGGTGGTTACCAGAAAGAAAATCAACAATAGAAAGGCGATGTCTGCCATAGATCCTGCGTTGATTTCCGGTACTGATCTGGATTTTCTGGCCATACTTTATTGATTAACTTTTGAAAATTGCTAGAACTTCTGAATAAACAGCCAAAATAATACAAGCAGCACCGAGAACATAAACGGTTACCAAGCCACCGCTGATTACCTTCGTCATAGACGCAGAAACATCCGGAAAGTTATCCATAACCACGGGTGTTGCGGTAGAGTATGCAACGATGAATATAACAAATACGGCCGCAGCACCTAAGATTGCCATAAGGCTCTTTTTAAAATTGTGCAGCATGTGTTGTATGGAGGCAAATATCCAAAGTCCAAAGGCAGCAAAAGTCAGCGCAATTCCCTGATTGATGCCCAATTCTACCTTTGTACCGGTTGTGAATATTTGGTACATAGCCACAATCAGCACAACCATGATAACGGCGTAATATACTAATCTTACGGTTTTAGTCATGATGCGTTATTTAATCACTTTTGATTTAATGAGCATATCGATGAGGGTGATGGAAGCATCTTCCATGGTGTTCACCAAGCTATCAATTTTAGAAACGAGGTAGTTGTAAAATAACTGAAGGATGATCGCAACTACAAGACCTCCAATGGTAGTCAAAAGTGCCACCTTGATACCACCGGCAACGATGGTAGCAGAGATGTCGCCTGCTTTTTCAATCGCATCAAATGACTGTACCATACCCACAACCGTTCCAAGGAACCCGAGCATTGGAGCCAAAGCGATGAACAAGGAAATCCAAACCAATCCTCTTTCTAGTTGTCCCATCTGAACGGATCCATAAGATACTACAGATTTTTCAACTATTTCAAGACCTTCTTCACTTCTGTCCAATCCTTGGTAGAAGATGCTGGCAACCGGTCCGCGGGTATTTCTGCAAACTTCTTTAGCACCTTCGATGCCTTTAGTTTTTAACGCATCTTCAACCTGAGTTAAAAATTTATTGGTATTGATACTGGCCATATTCAAAGATATGATTCTCTCAATGGCGATAGCCAAACCCAAAATCAAACACAATAATACAGGGGCCATCCACACAGGGTCACCTTCAATAAATTTTTCAACAAGCACGCGATGGCCTGATTTTTCAGCCGCTGGAGCTTCTGCATTTTCTACAGGGGCAGCAGCTTCTTCAGCAGGAGCGGCATTAGAGTCGGTTTGTGCAACCGGAGCAGTAGGTTTTTCCTGTGCAAAGGTCACCTGATTTCCGGTCAACATTAATCCGGCAGTTAATAGGAGAATAGCGAATAATTTTTTCATTGCTGTTTTTTTTTGCGTATCAAACGTTTAACGCCACAAAAATAGAAAAAAATGTCAGCCACAATATTAATTCAAGTTAAATTTTGAAACTAGGTTAGTGTTTATGAAACATATTCCTTTAAACGCCGAAAATCTGAGGTTCATTGCCATCATCTATAGCAATACTGACATATTTTTGTGATTCATGAGCAAAGACCGAAGTATGTTCTTTTGCCGCAACTGCGGAGCCTCCTCAACCAAGTGGATTGGCAAATGTCCATCTTGCCAGCAATGGAACACTTTTACAGAGGAAGTGGTGCAGCGAGAAAGTGATGTTCCGGCGTGGAAATCGGAAGGCAAAACGAAGGGTGTAAAGGCAAGAAAAATTTCAGATTTAGACGAAACCGCTGAAGAGCGGATCAAAGTGCCGGGTCAAGAACTGAATCGTGTATTGGGTGGAGGCATCGTAAAAGGGAGCCTCATTTTGCTAGGAGGCGAACCCGGAATTGGGAAGTCGACGCTTATGCTGCAAACAGCCCTGAAACTAAACAAACGCGTTTTATATGTGAGCGGTGAGGAAAGCGAACATCAGGTGCATATGCGTGCCCGTCGCATTGGTATCCGCAATGAAGAATGTTATATCCTCCCGGCCACTGAAACATCTGATATCTTTAAGGTAGTGAAAGAGCTGAAACCGGATCTGCTCATCATCGATTCTATTCAGACCTTGTATACACGATTGCTTGAATCAACTCCGGGCAGTGTTTCGCAAATCAGAGAATGTGCCGGAGAGATGCTTCGCTTCAGCAAAGAAAGTGGCACCCCGGTGGTATTGATAGGACATATCACCAAAGATGGCAGCATTGCCGGTCCGAAGATGCTCGAGCACATGGTAGATGCCGTTTTGCAGTTTGAAGGGGATCGCCATCACACCTATCGTCTTTTACGCACTTTGAAAAACCGTTTTGGTTCTGCCAGTGAATTGGGTATTTATGAAATGATTTCAGAGGGATTGCGCGAAGTGACCAATCCGAGCGAAATATTGATCACTGAGCGTGAAACCGATTTGCCGGGAATTTGCGTGGCAGCAACCCTGGAGGGAATGAGACCTTTGCTCATTGAAACGCAAGCCCTTGTGAGCACTGCTGTGTATGGAACGCCCCAACGCAATGCCAATGGCTATGATTTGCGAAGATTGAACATGTTGCTGGCGGTGCTTGAAAAGCGATGTGGGTTTAAACTCGGGATGTTCGATGTATTTGTAAATATTGCGGGAGGCTTGCACTTTGCGGACCCGGGTATTGATTTGAGCATTGCCTGCAGTATATTGTCTAGCTATGAAAATATGCCCATCCCCAGAAAAACGGTTTGCATTGGTGAAATCGGGCTCAGTGGTGAAATTCGCAGTGTTCAGCGCATTGAACAAAGATTGGCGGAGGCAGAAAAACTGGGATTTGAAGAAGTGATTTTATCGGGTTATGCCTTGAAAGGAATTAAAAAGACAAAAATCAAATGTCATCCGGTGAATCGAATTGACGAAGCATTCACCCTGTTATTTGGTTAAGGATTGAGAGGGGGCTAACTCCTTGCGCCATTTTAACCACAATCCGGTCTGAATTTGAAGAGAGTCATACCCGCTATAATAACGTCTATGCCAAAGGCTGTCTATGTCTCGTGCTAAGATATAATCAGGATTTCGAAGTTTCTTTTCCGGATAATCCGGCCAAATGATGACATGCCGATGAAAAAGATGGAAATATTCGTATGGAACAGCTACGGCCTTTCTGTGTTCAACCTCAAGCGCCAATTTTTTATAGGAGCCATAAAGCGGGTCGCGGGAATAAACGGCCTCTTCTTTCCATATATCGGTGGTCATGAAGAACAAATTATGGTTTCGAATGCCTATCAGCAAGCCGAATTGCATTGTCCATAACATCAGAATACCTGCCATCATTTGCCATTTCTTTTTAGGAAAGAAGGGGCCTTGGTTTTCCAATACCAGTCCGGCTATGAGCACTGCCCATAGCCCGGCAATTCGTGGTTGCCATAACATGCCGTGGTAGGTGTCGGGGAAGTAATGCAGACCTGAAATCCACGCAGCCAGTATCAACGGGATGCTGACACCCATGAGTATGAGCCATTTTCGCATGGCATGATGGGTCAGGTACAGAACCGTAAATGGCAGGGAAATCAGCAAAAACTGACCGAACGCAGTCAATAGATTCAACAAAGAGGCACTGGGCTGGGATTGTAAATGCTGTAAAGCTTCACCAAGGCGGCTATTCCCATCTCCTGAAAGCGACAAAAGAGTTAAACCGGAGATGAAAATGAACAGGCACCCTAAGCTTAGTAAGATCACCTTCTTACTCAAAAGGGGATATTTTCGATGCTCGATCAGATAAAAGGTGGCAATGGTCCAAAATAGAATGACCCCATCTTCCCTCAATAAGATCATGGCCAATGCACAAAAGAAGATTGATTTCGATTGTCTGAATTTTAAAGACGTAGCCAAGATCCATGAAAGCGGGAAATAAAGCAATTCCGGATGCCATCCATAAGGACGGTTGTCGAATAACCAATAGGCAAAGGGGCCGAGGAATAATCCAAACAGTATTAATAAGTTGAAAGGAGTGGGTTCTGAATGTTTCAAGTACAGAATGATTCCGATGGTAATGATGAGTAAGTGAACCACAAATAATCCCGGAACACCAAATGGAGCGGTAAAAATTGCCAGGAATGGGGTCAGAAAAAAGTTGTGCAGAGCCAGATGGTTTCCAAAGCGATTATCATGCAAGAGCGGATCACCCAAAATCCATAGACGTGAGAGTTGATCATGCACATAGAGATCAGAGAAATAGAATCCTAAACCAAATTTGGTCCATTTTAAAAGCGCCCAGATAACCAGCAATCCAATGCTTAGGACCAGAATTTTTATATTTCTTGATGCTAGTTTCAATCTTTACAAATATGCATTTATTCAGTTGAAAGGTCCGTGTATTAGTTTCCCGAAAAAACAACCACTCTTGCCTATGGCTGAGAATTGAGAAAATAGTTAGATTGAGTATAGCGTTCTTCCTCATTCCACGTGGGTTTATTCAAATTAAAGCAAAAGGACAGATGGAAACGTATTTTCTTGAAAATAAGAAAACCAACCCTTGAAGGGAGGCCCTCCCTTCAAGGGTGTCACACCCTTGAAGGGTTAAAACGCAAATTTACCTGACTACTGATCCCGCAGCAATGGCGTTTTCAGGTGTAACGAAAATCAACTTCCCTTCAGGAGATTCGGCCAGTAAAATCATTCCTTTAGACTCAATTCCCCTTAACATTCTGGGGGCTAGATTTACCAAAATACTCACCTGTTTACCAACAATCTCTTCCGGCGTAAAATGTTCTGCAATTCCACTCACAATGGTGCGGGTATCCATTCCGGTATCCACAGTGAGTTGAAGGAGTTTATCAGCCTTTGGAACTTTTATGGCTTCGAGGATGGTTCCGATGCGAATATCCATTTTAGAAAAATCATCATAAGTGATTTCATCTTTTGCCGGAGCCAATTTCGGAGTCAAATCTACCGGGCCTGCATTTTTCAGTGCAGCAGCTTCTAATTTGTTCATTTGTAGTTCGATTTCGCTGTCTTCAATGCGTTTAAACAGGATGGATGATTCACCGATAGTATGTCCGGCTAGAAGTTCACCTAATTCCGGTGCGTTGAGCATGTGCTTTATTTTTCTGGATGTAAAAGGCAGGAAGGGAACGGCAACTTCCGCGAAGCGATTGAGCAGTTGCAGACAGATGTGCATGATTTGCTTCACCGCAGCTTCATCTGTTTTGATGAGATGCCAGGGTTCAGTATCTGCCAGAAATTTGTTACCCATGCGGGCCAAATTCATCAGCTCTTGTTGTGCTTCTCTGAATTCGTAGCCTTCAATCAAACGTTCAATGGTTTGAATTTTATCATCCACCGCCGGCCATTCGAAGCGAGTATCTTCCTTATAATTAACATATTCCGGAATCACTCCTTGAAAATATTTATGGGTTAAAACCGTAACGCGATTCACCAGATTTCCGAGGATTGCCGCAAGTTCATTGTTTACCCTGGCTTGAAAATCTTTCCACGTGAAATCAGCGTCTTTGGTTTCAGGCGCAATGGAAGTGAGCACATAGCGCAATTCATCTTGTCTGTCAGGAAAATCCTCCAGATATTCATGCAGCCAAATGGCGTGATTACGGCTTGTTGATATTTTCTGTCCTTCAAGATTCAGGAATTCATTGGCCGGTACATCGTAAGGCGTAATAAATCCGCCGTGGGTATGCAGCATGGCAGGGAAAATCAAACAATGAAAAACGATGTTGTCTTTTCCGATAAAATGGATCAATCGGGTGTCTTCATCTTTCCACCATTTTTCCCAGTCATTTCCTTTCAATTCGCGGGTAGCACTGATGTATCCGATGGGGGCATCAAACCAAACATAGAGCACTTTCCCTTCGCTATTGGGCACCGGAACCGGCACACCCCAATCGAGATCGCGGGTCATGGCTCTGGGGCGAAGTCCATCTTTAAGCCAACTGTTGCATTGTCCATAAACGGTTGGTCGCCAGTGTTTGTGAGATTCGATATAGTCATTCAGAAACTCCTCCTGAATTTTGTCTAAAGGCAAATACCAATTGGTGGTTTGTCGTTTCACCGGGGTGTTTCCGGATAAGGCAGATTTGGGTTCGATCAGGTCTTCGGGATTCAGGGTTCTGCCGCAATTTTCACATTGATCGCCGTAGGCTTTATCGAATTTACAGTGCGGACAAGTACCGGTGATGTATCGATCGGCCAAAAACTGACCGGCCGCTTCATCATAAAATTGTTCGGTTTGTTGTTCAGAAAATACACCTTTATCGTACAATGTTTTAAAGAAGGCTGAAGCTGTTTCGTGATGTATTTTGTTGGTGGTGCGTGAAAATATGTCGAATGAAATTCCGAATTTTTCAAAAGCACCATCCATTTGCCGGTGATAGAAATCAACGACCTCCTGTGGCGTTTTTCCTTCCTTGGCAGCTTTGATGGTGATGGGCACACCGTGTTCGTCAGTACCGCATACAAAAATCACTTCCTTGTTTTTACTTCTGAGGTAACGAACAAATATATCGGCAGGTAAAAAACATCCTGCAATATGTCCGATATGGAGCGGTCCGTTTGCATAGGGAAGGGCCGCCGTTACCGTGTATCTTTTCACTTCGGTCATGGCGCAAAGATATCAAATTTCAAGGTTGTCGGAAGGGTTAGACGCATCCTTTAATCTTTGGGCTCGTTTGCTTTGAAATCGGGTTAAAAAGGGGTGAATCAGCACAGCGAGTAATAAAATGGAAGTGCCGATATAAAAGGAAGTATTGAGTTGTTCGCTTTCGTTTAACAACCAAACCGCGAGCAGGATGCCGTAAACCGGTTCAAGCGAAATAGACAAATTAGAAACAAAGGCACTTAATTTTTTAAGGGCTTCGAGTGATAGGGCAAACGCCACGCTGGTGCAGAGGATGCCCAAAATAAAGAGATAGACCCAATCATCGCGGGTCGGAATCATCGAATCGAAGTGCCATCGGTTGGTGATCAACATCACGAAGTTTAAAAACACCCAACCGGCACTGAGTTCTACGATGGTCACTGAAGGACTAAAATGCAGTCCGATGTATCGTTTATTCAATACCGAAAAGAAGGCTGCGAGAAATGCCGAAACCAAGCCCACGGCAATCGCGGTATAATAAAGCGCACCTACCTGAGCCACAAACCAGATTCCTATGATCACGAAAATACCGAGCATCAATTCCATTCTGTTGAATCGGGTTCTGACAATGAGCGGTTCAAGCACGGAGGTAAACAAAGTAGTGGTGCTGAGGCAGGCCAAAGTTACCGAGGCGCTGTTGCCAATTTTGATGGAACCGTAAAAGGTGACCCAATGCAAGATGACCAGGCAGCCGATTCCGGCAAAACGACCCAGATCTTTTTTACTCAGCGCTTTGATGCCACGGATGGCGCCCGGGATAAATAGAAGACCTAACACACTAATCCACAAACGATGCCATACCAAAGGGGCCTCATCGATGGAAATCAATTTGCCCAAAATGGCCGTGATACCAAACAAGAGCACGGCGATGTGCAATTGAAAATAGGCAACCCTGGTGTTCGCAGACATGGGGCGAAAATAGGGGAGAATAAGATCTTTTAATAAATTTTATTAGCGGCAAGTAAGGGGAGGGTTTGGTGCAAGTAGCTTGAGCTTTTTCAGGAATGAAGGGTATCGCAGAAATGTATTTATCCGCCGTTTTGTCATGGCTTTACAATGGTATAATTTTAGACTAAACACAACCTATGGGAAAAAAGAATACGAATGTTTCGTTTGTATGGGCATTTAAAGAATTTATATGGCCGAGAAAAAAAATTATAGGCATCGGTTTGCTTTTAATCATTGTGCGGAGCGCTGCCGGTTTTGTATTGCCTATGTCAACCAAGGTTTTGATCGATGAAGTGGTACCCCAATCTGACTTTTCTTCTTTGAGAATTTTGCTATTGCTCGTTTGCTTTTCTATATTGATACAGGCGGTCACATCTTTTGTGCTCACAAAATTATTAAGTGTTGAAGCGCAATGGTTGATTTCGCAACTGAGAACCAAGGTGCAACGCAAATTATTGACCTTGCCGATTGGGTTTTTCGACAATCAAAAATCAGGTGCATTGGTTTCTCGTGTGATGACCGATGTAGAAGGGGTTAGAAATATTGTAGGAACCGGATTGGTGCAATTAATCGGAGGTTCAATTACGGCGATCGTTGCGTTGATTTTATTGATAAAAATCAATGCTTTAATGACGGTATTTGTCTTGGTTCCCGTTTTAATTTTTGCTTTCATTGCTTTAAAGGCTTTTGCGTATATCAGACCCATATTTAGAACAAGAGGCGTGATCAATGCGGATGTTACAGGTCGTCTGACAGAAACCATGAATGGAATTCGGGTTATCAAGGGTTTTAATGCAGAAGATCAGGAAAACAAAGTATTTGAAAGCGGGGTAGAGAAGCTCTTTTTGAATGTAAAGAAGAGTTTGACTTCTACTTCCCTCATGACCAGTGCGTCTACCTTTTTGTTAGGATTGGCCTCCACAGGTATCATGGGTATTGGAGGATATTTTATGATGAATCACACCATGACCAATGGAGAATTTATCCAATTTACGGTTTTACTGGGATTTATGGTGGCACCAATTGTACAAATGAGCAACATCGGAAGTCAGTTGACAGAGGCGATGGCCGGATTAGACCGTACGCAGGAATTGATGAACATGACCGAAGAAAACGATCCGGAAATCCGCACTGAAATGTTGGATGAAATCAAAGGAGATATTGTTTTTGAGGAGGTATCTTTTGCGTATGAAGAAAATAAGGAAGTATTGCATGATATTTCCTTTTCTGCACCGGCGGGAAGTGTAACCGCTTTGGTGGGATCATCCGGATCAGGAAAATCTACGATAGCCGGTTTGGCAGCAACTTTCTTAAATCCGGTGGCCGGAAAAATCACTTTAGACGGCAAAGACCTGGGAAAGATCAACTTAAGTTCCTACCGACAATATTTAGGAGTTGTATTGCAGGATGATTTTTTATACGAAGGCACCATTCGTGAGAATATATTATTTCCAAGACCCAATGCCACTGAAGAAGCGTTGCAAAACGCGGTTAAAGGAGCCTATGTAAACGAGTTTACAGACCGTTTTGAAATGGGTCTCGACACGGTCATCGGTGAAAGAGGCGTGAAACTTTCCGGTGGTCAGCGTCAAAGGATTTCTATTGCAAGGGCACTGTTGGCAGATCCCAAAATCATCATTTTGGATGAAGCCACCTCAAACCTGGATACCGAGAGCGAATCTTTCATTCAAAAGAGCTTACAAGTTTTGATGAAAGACAGAACCACTTTTGTGATTGCACACCGTTTGAGCACCATCCAGCAGGCAGACCAAATTTTGGTTATTGAGGATGGAAACATTGTTGAACGCGGTAAGCACGACGAGCTCATCGCTACTAAAGGAAGGTATTACGAATTGTTTACGTATCAGAGTAGGATATAGACGCACTGCAGTCTAATTCAGAAACACACCTTCGACATTCTTAGGGACACACCCCCGACCCCTATCGAGAGGGGAGTAAGGGCTGCTGGGTCTGAAGATTTGTTATTAGTTTTGATATACTTTCTCAGTTAAATTGCATGAATAGATTTTAAAATCTAAAACCGAATCCCGCATTCATATTAATGGTGCTGTAATTGGCATTTCGGTAAAAATATTCTCTTTCAAAGTCTTTAGTAACATGACCGATGTAAACCATTTCAATATTTTCAAACGTAGCTTTGGCCGCATAAAAATCCATATTCATTAAAAAGAAATACTTTTTGCCAATTTCATATTTGAACCCGGCACCAATATTATAGGCAAATGCAAAAGCTACGGTTTCATTTTGAATAAAGGTAGACATCCTGGATCCTGAAGAAAAAGTTTCTGTGGTAGAAGAAGGCAATGAAGGTGCCGCAAGACCCAACAGAAGGCGTGGTTCGAAACTGAGTTTTTCGGAAATGGGCAATTTTCCATATGCTCCTGCCAACATTCCACCGAATGAATATACAGATGATTGCATGGTTACGGAAGGAGACATAGTTGGGTATGTCGCTCTTAGTTCATTTTCAAATCCTTGTGCCTGAGAACCGACATCTACTCCGTTTGCTTGACTTCTGAATACAGCCAATAAGCCAAGTTTTGGATGTAATTGATAACCAAACGAGAAATCACGAACAAAACCCATTGTGGCATATCCTGCCCGGTTGTTGTTATAAACTTTACTGGCATAGTTTCCGTTAGGAATACTAAGGCCTAAGTTTATCGAAACGTATCCTTTACGATCAGAGTCCTGTGCTAACCCTTTTGAAGCGAATGTCAAAAGGATTAATGAAAGTGCAACTATTTTCTTCATTTTGAGAGAATTAAATCTTATACAATGAATTACAATGTCAAATATCGCATTTATAAATGAATAATCATTGTAATTAGACGTATTTACACAAAATATGGATGACTAATCCTTGCAATAATAGGCCTCAAAACGCCCGAATATATCGAACATGTCATAAAAAGACTTGCCACAATTGGCCGACCGACTGATAATTCATTTCCTACATTCACCCCTCCCCCCACTTCTAATGTCTACCCTCTACCTTCTAAATTTAATTTGGCTACTCCATCCCCCCTGCTTTCATCTTCTCAGCGTTTTCGGCAAATTGAAGCTGATCGATGATTTCTTGAAGGTCGCCGTTCATGACTTCGGGTAAATTATAGAGCGTGAGACCGATACGGTGATCCGTGATTCGGCTTTGAGGATAGTTGTAGGTTCTGATTTTGGCTGAACGATCACCCGTGCTTACCATGGTTTTCCTTTTGGAAGTCACTTCGTCGAGATACTTTTTATATTCGATTTCATAAATGCGGCTTCGCAGCACCTTCATGGCTTTTTCCTTGTTTTTGATTTGCGACTTTTCATCCTGACACTGCGCCACAACCCCGGTAGGTATGTGTGTTAACCGCACGGCTGAATAGGTGGTGTTTACACTTTGTCCACCCGGACCGGAACTTTGAAAAGTATCGACCCGAATATCTGAATCTTTCACATCCACATCAAATTCTTCTGCTTCCGGCAATACCACTACCGAAGCGGCTGAGGTATGCACCCTTCCTTGTGATTCTGTGGCAGGAACGCGCTGAACACGGTGCACGCCCGATTCGAATTTCATGGTACCGTAAGCCGCATTGGCGGTAATATTGGCTATCACTTTGCTGAATCCACCGGCTGTTCCATCTACATAATCAACAATCTCAAACTGCCATCCTTTGATGGCGCAATAGCGCTGATACATGCGCAATAAATCTCCAGCAAAAATGGAGGCTTCGTCTCCTCCCGTTCCTGCACGAATTTCGAGGATGGCATTTTTAGAATCCTGAGGATCTTTCGGTAAGAGCAGTGTTTTGATGCGTTCTTCCAGCGGGCCTTTTTGAGATTCCAGGTCATCGAGTTCCATCTTGGCCATATCCCTCATTTCTGGGTCTTTGTCGTTGTCGAGAATGCGCCTGGCTTCTGCCATCCCTTCAGACATACTTTTATACTGATGATATGCCTCGGCAACATCTTTTAGTTCCACATATTCTTTGTTGAGCTGCGTGAATTTCTTCATATCGCTCATAGATTCAGGACTGGAGAGTAAAAGTTCTACTTCCTTATATCTTTCAAAAATGGCTTCCAGTTTTTCGAGCATCCCTATTTTTTAGGGTGCAAAGGTAATTATTTGCGTTGATTCAAGAGAA
>JBIIVF010000175.1:0-4508 GCA_044339595.1 Bacteroidia bacterium | reverse complement strand
TGGAGATTTTTTAAATTCGAAAGAATTTGATTCTATGACTTCAAATGAAGATATCATATTTTATACTGATGGAGACATCATACTTCAACGAAATTTAAGTTTAGAGGAAGTTGATTTTTGTAAGTCCCTTAGGGATGGTGATGTATATGTAGGATACAATGCATCGCCTGTTGATACTTTGGCAGACGAGGCCTTAAGATTGAAACAGACTGGTATACTTTCTTCAAAACTTCAACTTGATCAATGGTCTAAAATCAAAATATACAATACTGGAGTGCTAGCCATGAATAAAAAGACTTGGAGAATACTCCTCGAGAAGTATTGCTATCTATTCCCACACGTCGATATTATGTTCAATCATTATGCCAAACAACAATGGTTAATATCATATATAATAGGAACGGTTGATGATTTTAATATTATCGAAATGGGGTATCATGTTCATAATCATAAACATTATTCAAGCCCCGAAGGAACTACGCAAGATGGTAAAGGTGACGTATATTTTAATGGAATAAAGGTGTTATTTAAGCATAAGTGGTAGCAAAAATTTTTAGCCACATTTTACCGTAGGTCGGAACAAAGATCTTTCACAAAAGAAAATGGATTTAGAATTTGAAATACTCCTATAACACTCAATCCCGTGATTTTTATAACAAAAAAAAGGAGCCATTGCTGACTCCTTTTCCGTAATTAAATTAAATATTAATTCACTGATTTCACCACTGCTGCAAAAGCATCCGGATGATTCATGGCTAAGTCAGCCAATACTTTGCGGTTCAGCTCAATACCATTGGCATGAATTTTACCCATCAATTGAGAGTAAGACAAACCATGGATTCTGGCTCCGGCATTGATTCTTTGAATCCACAAAGCGCGGAAATTTCTTTTCTTGGTTTTTCTGTCGCGATAAGCGTAAGAAAGACCTTTGTCAACGGCATTTTTGGCTACGGTCCACACGTTTTTGCGGCGACCCCAGTAACCACGGGCCATTTTTAAAACTTTTTTTCTTCTAGCCCTGGAGGCTACTGCATTTTTTGATCTTGGCATAATGGTACATATTATGGCAGGGCGCTATATTGTCTCAATAAACTTGGCTGCCCATGCCAGGTTAAACTATAATTTCAAAAGGTATTTTACGTTGTTTTCGTCTGCGGTACTCACATATCCGGTATGTCCCAAAGCCAATTTACGCTTTTTGGATTTTTTGGTGAGGATGTGATTCTTAAAAGCATGTTTGAATTTAATCTTACCGCTGGCGGTAACACTGAATCTCTTCTTGGCTCCTGAATTGGTTTTTAACTTTGGCATCTCTTTCTGCTATTATTAATTTACTTCCCCTTTGGGGCTAACATCATAATCATTTTCTTGCCTTCAAGTTTGGGCAATTGTTCCACTTTTGCATCTTCCTTTAAGGTGTCTGCAAATTGTAGCAACAACAATTCTCCTCTTTCGGCATAAACGATGGAACGACCTCTGAAGAAAACGTAAGCTTTTACCTTGTTTCCTTCTTGTAAGAATTTTTCAGCGTGTTTACGCTTAAATTCCACGTCGTGCTCATCTGTATTCGGACCAAACCTGATTTCCTTAACCACGGTTTTAATCTGGTTGGCCTTCATTTCCTTTTGTTTCTTCTTCTGTTCGTAAAGAAACTTTTTGTACTCTAATATTTTACAAACCGGTGGTTTCGCAGCGGGCGAAATCTCTACGAGGTCTAATTCCAAATCCTCAGCCATTTTTAGGGCTTCAGCTAGGGATACGATTCCGTTTTCAACATTTTCGCCTACCAATCTGATCGGGTCAGCTTCAATGTATTCATTGATGCGATGAGGGTCTTGGCTTCTTTTTCTAAAACCCGGTTTGTAATTGCTATTCTTCAAATAATCTTAAGCTTCTAACTCTGTATTAAAATAGTTTAAAAATTGATCCAAAGAAAACGATCCTACATCCCCATGTCCGTGTTTTCTAACTGAAACCACTTGACTATCAGCTTCTTTCTCGCCAATTATGAGCATGTAAGGAATTTTTTGCATCTCGGCATCTCTGATTTTTCTGCCGATTTTCTCGTTCCTTTCATCAATCAGGCCGCGAATATCGACATTATTCAGGAATTTTAAAATATTTTGAGCGTAATCGTGGTATTTTTCGCTGATAGGTAGAATGATGAACTGCTCGGGTGAAAGCCAAAGCGGAAAATTCCCGGCACAATGTTCTATCAAAATGGCAATAAAACGTTCTAAAGAACCAAATGGCGCTCTGTGAATCATCACCGGTCTGTGCTTGTGATTATCCGATCCGATATATTCAAGTTCGAACCGTTCAGGCAAGTTATAATCGACTTGAATGGTACCCAATTGCCATGATCTTCCTAAGGCATCCTTTACCATGAAATCGAGTTTTGGCCCATAGAATGCAGCTTCACCCAATTCAGTCACTGTTTGCAGATCCCTTTCGGCAGTGGCTTCGATGATGGCGCTTTCTGCTTTCTCCCAGTTTTCATCGCTTCCGATGTATTTCTGCTTGTTTTCAGGGTCTCTCAATGAAATTTGAGCGGTAAAGTCAGTGAATCCGAGTTTGTTGAATACATGCATCACCAAATCAATCACTTTTACAAATTCTTCTTTTATCTGATCTTGCGTACAAAAAAGATGGGCATCGTCTTGCGTAAATCCCCTTACACGGGTAAGACCGTTGAGCTCACCGCTTTGTTCGTAACGATATACCGTTCCAAATTCAGCCAATCTTAAGGGCAAATCTTTGTAGGAGCGGGGCTTTGTTTTGTATATTTCACAATGGTGCGGGCAATTCATTGGTTTGAGGAAATATTCTTCTCCCTCATTGGGCGTTTTGATGGCTTGGAATGAATCTGCACCATATTTATCGTAATGCCCGCTTGTTTTATAAAGTTCAATGCGACCAATGTGCGGCGTGATTACCTGTTGATAGCCTCTTTCGGTTTGGGCATTGCGCATGAAGCGTTCGAGTCTTTCGCGGATTAGGGTTCCTTTGGGCAACCAAATGGGCAAACCTGCTCCAACTTTTTCTGAAAAGGTAAACAACTCCAGTTCTTTTCCCAATTTTCTGTGATCCCGGCGTTTTGCCTCTTCCAGCAATTCGAGATATTCTGATAGATCTTTTTGCTTTGGGAAAGTGATGCCATAAATGCGGGTGAGCTGTTTGTTTTTATCATCGCCACGCCAGTAGGCCCCGGCAACGGTCATCAACTTGATGGCCTTTATTTTTCCGGTATCCGGGATATGCGGACCGCGACATAAATCCACAAAATCACCTTGCTGATAAAAAGTAATTTCGCCGTCTTTGAGTCCTTCAATCAGTTCTAATTTGTAAGGATCTCCTTTTTTACCGAAATAATCGGCTGCATCTTTTTTCGAAACTTCTGTGCGCAGATAACGATTGCTTTGTCCGGCGAGCTCCTTCATCTTTTGCTCAACAGCATCAAAATCATCGGCGCTAAAATGAATATCACCAAAATCTACGTCGTAGTAATATCCATTCGCTATCGGTGGTCCGATACCAAATTTAACATTGGGATATAAGGCTTCAAGGGCTTCCGCCATTAGGTGTGCAGATGAATGCCAAAAAGTAGACTTCCCCTCATCATCATTCCATGTCAACAATTGGACCGTGCAATGGTCAGGCAAGCTTCTTGAAGCATCCCAAACCTCTCCATTTACTTTTGCGGCCAGCACATTCCGTGCGAGCCCTTCGCTGATGCTTAAGGCCACGCCCATCGCATCAGTTCCCTTCGGATAACTTCGCTCCGAACCGTCGGGTAAAATTACTTTTATTTCATTACTCATGGTTGTTCATTGTTAATCCTTGCCAGTCCTTCCTTCGCTAAAACGAAGTTGGGATTGATTTCAAGGCATTTCTCATAATTTATTCTGGCAGCGGCTTTATCGCCTTGCATTTCCATAATTTGGGCAATGCGATTATAAGCCTTGTCAAAGTCAGGGGCAAATTTAATGGCTGTGGTAAATTGTTCAAGCGCTTTATCTTGTTTACCCAAAATTGCGTTGATGGATCCGGTGTTGTAATACGCAAATTTATGGGTCGGATTCAGTTCCACAGTTTTCTGGTAATCCGCAACAGCTTCCTTGTATTTCTCAAGTTTTTGATAAAGAAATCCACGACCGTAATAGGCTTCATCGCTAAATTCATCTATGCGAATGGCATTAGAAAAATAGGCAATTCCTTCAGGATCATTTTTGTCTGAATAAATATTGCCCAACTGGATGTAGGCGTTGTAATATTCTGGATCTGCTGCGACTGCATTTTGAAACTGACGAAGGGCTTTTAAGGTGTCATTCATTTCTTTATACACCGTACCGAGGAAGAAAAAAGCATCCGGTTTACCGTTGTTGATTTGAATCAATGTCAGGAAATTCCCTTCAGCGGCCTTGTAATCTTTTACAAATAGTTGAAATTGAGCCGTTTTGAAAAGCGCATCTTCATTTCTTGGATTCACTTCAAGACTTTTTTTATAA
>JBIIVF010000044.1:0-16240 GCA_044339595.1 Bacteroidia bacterium | reverse complement strand
AAATTAATTGAAGTTGATGGATATCGGTAAAACGTTCGATGAGAAAATATATTCTCAAAAAATTTGTTTTAATCATTTCAATAGATTTAACTTTGCGATACAAAGTACTTTAAAATGAATCAAACGAACCATGCCCATGAAGATCTGCGGGTAATCAAGAAAATGATGGAGCAATCCACCAAGTTCTTATCGCTCAGCGGTTTATCAGGTGTTGCTGCAGGAATGGTGGCCCTTTTGGGCGCAGCAGCCGCCTGGTGGAAATTAGATCAACAGCCGTCTTCTGCGAAACTGCCTTACTTTTATACCCACTTTGCCTACTACGGATTTTATATTGGTATTACCTTATTGGTTTTGGCCCTTTCGGTCGGACTTGCCCTTTATTTCTCTTATCGTAAATCGAAACAACACAGCTTACCCTTTTGGTCGCCGGTGGCTGCCAAATTGCTTTTTAGTTTGTTGACCCCGCTGATCACCGGCGGAATATTCTGCCTGATTCTGTTACACCATGGTTATGTGGGAATGATTCCTCCTGCGATGTTGGTATTCTATGGACTTGCACTCATCCAATCAAAACAATACAGTCTGCCTGAGATCGGTTCGTTGGGTCTGATTGAAGTGCTGTTGGGGCTCGCCAGCCTGATTTGGCTGGGAAAAGGCATCTATTTCTGGGCGCTGGGCTTTGGGGTAGCGCATATCATATATGGGATTTGGATGCACATTCGTTACGACAGGAAATGATGAAGCGATGTAACGATGAAGCGATGTAACGATGAAACGTTGTAATGATGAAACGATGTAGCGGTGGAATGATTCCACCGTTTAATGAAGCAATGAAACGATTAAATGATGGATGGATGGATGGGTGGATTGAAGATAAAATCAAAATAGACGCTTAAAAACAATAAAATTAAAAAAAGTTATGAATATACCGGTAAAAATTTCTTTCACAGAACGTTATGGATCCTTGCTAAAAATGGCGGCGATTGGAATCCTGATTCTGTTGTTTTTGATTCCAACTGCCATGATTAAAGACCTGATCAGAGAGCGGCAGACCAATCAGGAAAATGTGATTCGCGAGATTGCAGGAACCTGGGGAGATGCCCAATTTATCGGGGGACCGGTTATTTCTGTGCCCTATCTCGGCAAAGTGGATGATGGCAATGGGCGATCAAAACTCGTGAGGCAATATTTACACTTTATGCCGGAAGAACTCAACGTCAAAGGCAATCTCAAATCTAAACCCTTGAAGCGAAGCATATACGAAGTGGCTGTTTACAAAAGTACCGTCAATCTTTCCGGAAGTTTCAATATAGACCCCAACGAACTCGATCAGATGAACCGATCTGAGCTTTTTTGGAATGAAGCCATTATGTGGATCGAAATTTCTGATTTGAAGGGTGTGAAGAATGAATTGAAAATCTCATTGAATGGACAAGATCATTATTTCCGTCCCGGTTTAAAAACACGCAGCCTGGCAACTTCCGGTGTTTCTATGCCCTACCCCATTGCTCTGGGTGAAAATGCCAAGTCTATCTCCTTCAACTTAGACATGCAATTGAACGGAAGTCAATCGATTCAGTTCTTCCCCTTGGGAAAAACAACCAAAGTATCTTTATCCTCTGACTGGCCCGATCCAAGCTATCAGGGAGCCTTTAGTCCGGAAAACAGAAAAACGCTGAGCAACCACAAAGGTTTCACTGCCGATTGGAAGGTATTGCATTTGAATCGGAATTTCTCTCAGGTGTTCAAAGAAAGTGAGCAAAGCTATCGCGAGTATTTATTTGGCGTAACCTTGCATCAGCCCGTGGATCAGTATCAAAAATCGATGCGTTCTGTTAAATATGCCATCTTGTTTATTACCCTCACCTTTTTGGTGTTCTTTTTCACCGAAGTAATCAACAAAAAGGCCATCCACCCCATTCAGTATATCATGATTGGGCTCGCATTGGTGGTATTCTTCACTTTGTTGATTTCTATGGCTGAACATATAGGATTTGATTACAGTTACCTGATTGCAGCCACTGCCATCGTGCTGTTGATTACCTTCTATACCCGCGCCGTGCTTAAATCCAACAAACTCAGTGGATTTATGGCCACCGTATTGATTGTGCTGTACGGATTCATTTATACCATCATTCAGCTGGAAGATTATGCCTTGTTGTTTGGCAGCGTTGGACTGTTTTTATTTCTCGCCGTGATGATGATTGCCTCCAGAAAAATTGATTGGTATCAGGTATCCCGTAAAGAAGAAATTGAATAAATACATTTGCCCCGTATCCTGTGATACGGGGCATTTATTAACTTGACCTTGAATCCGATAGAAAACCTAAATAAGGCCTTTGAGAACCGCATCCGGTTGGGCATCATGAGCATTCTCATGGTGAATGACTGGGTCGATTTTAATAGCTTGCGTGAGTGGCTGCTCTTAACCGATGGCAACTTAAGCAGTCATGTTTCTTCTTTGGAGGAGGCCGGTTATGTGGAGGTTAAAAAGGAGTTTGTTTCAAAACGCCCCAAGACTAGCTATCGGGCTACCCTGGCCGGAAGAGATGCCTTTCAACAACACCTTACTGCGCTTGAAAAATTAATCGATTTTAACCGATAATATTTTTTTGACCACTTACTTTGCATTTCAAAGTACTTTGAACATATAAATTAAAATGAATCATAACATGAAAACACTTGTCATCACCCTTTTTGCCTTAGCCATGGGCCTGCTGGAAGCGGCCGTGGTGATTTACCTGCGGACGATGTACTACCCCGCCGGGTTCAAATTCCCGATGGTGCCCATGGACCAAGGCATCCTTTTAACAGAATTGCTCAGAGAAGCCGCAACCATCATCATGTTGGTGATGGTGGCCTATTTGTCGGCTCAGAAGCAGGCTCACCGGTTTGCCTGGTTTCTTTACGCCTTTGCGGTTTGGGATCTTGCCTTTTACGGATTTCTAAAAGGAATTATTCAATGGCCCGCAACCTTTTTGGATTGGGATATATTGTTTCTTATCCCTGTAATCTGGACCGGCCCGGTAGTGGCTCCCCTGCTCATTTGTATGCAGATGATATTCCTTGCCTTTCTGATCCTTCGCGGATCGGCCACCTTGAATCGTTCATCAAACCTTTTGCTGGTTTCAGGTGCATTCATCTGTTTAACGGCGTTTATGTACGAATTTGTGGCCTATCACCTGGGGGCCATTGATATGAACACCCTGTTGGATTCTGCTTCTATGTTCATCCCCACAAAGTTCCCCTGGGCGATGTTTTTAGTCGGATTTGGCATTTCCTCTGCAGGCATTGGAATGGCTTATTACCAATATCGAAATCTTTCTAAAAACACAAACCTGCACATCTTTATATGAACCGAACCCTGCAACGACTCTCTAAAGCATCGGTATTTGCCGTGCTCGCCTGCACCTTGCTTTGCATTCGTATGATGTATTCCGGTGAAATTACCTTTGCTTTTTTGCTTTGGAATTTAACCCTGGCATGGATCCCTTTTAGATTGATGAAGTTTATATCAGATCATCCCAATATTGCAGGCATTCAATGGGTGTCCGTTTTCATTTTGTGGGGATTATTTCTTCCGAATGCGCCATACATTTTAACGGACCTCATCCATTTAAAAATCAGTCCGGCTCCCCTCATTTGGCTCGATATATTAATGTTGTTTTTATTCAGTCTTTCCGGATTGCATTTTGGATTTGAGAGCATAAAAATGGCGGTGCGGACTATAGAAATGAAATTAGGAAAATTTTATGGTAATTTGCTCTCCACTGCAGCGCTGATCAGTTGTGGATTCGGCATATATTTGGGCAGGGTGGAGCGTTTAAACAGTTGGGATTTGATGATTCATCCTTTAAAGATAACGCGTGAAATCACCTCCATTTATTTCGGGGCGTTGTTTCCCTGGGCCTTTTCACTGCTGATGGGACTGGTGTTGTTCGTTTTGTACCATCGATTATTTAACCATACCACTTATGAAAAAGAGTCATAATCCATTCAAAGCTGCCGGAAAAGGGTTTCTGTGGTTTTATCAGACCCAATGGAATGCGAAGGTTCATCTTCTGGCCACCGCTGCTGCGATCGCCTTGGGTTGGTTTTTAGGCATTGCAAAGTTCGAATGGCTCTTGATTATGCTGGTTATCGGCATGGTATGGGCCGCGGAACTTTTGAATACTTCGATAGAGTTTTTGCTCAACCATCTGCACCCCGAATGGGATGCCGCCATCGGAAAGGCAAAAGATGTCTCCGCAGCGGCCGTTTTGGCGGCTTCCATCATTGCCCTGCTATGTGGATTGATCATTTTTATTCCATACATCCTGGTGTGGATCAAAATGGCTTAAACTCATCTTGTCTGTTGCCTCCACAGAAGGCTAGGATTCAAATGCACAAACTGTGTCGCTCCTAAAGAGCTTTGATTTTCAATGATCATTCATACTATAGACCGGCCGCTCCTATGGAGCTTTGTACCAACCATCACTTCCTTCATCGGTGGTCTCCCGCTGGTAAAATCATCATTCTTATCATGAATCATTGCAGGGGACCCCGATGAATTCTATCCGGTGACGGCAAAAAAGCCCATCACCATAAAAAGTTGAGTCGAATGGGGTTTAAACCTTCGGTCCCTTCGGTTGTAAAGGCCTGATTTCGATGTTCACCTGATGGAAATTATCCGGCATTTCTGCCGCCTGAACCAACATCAAGGCTACATCTTCGGGCATGAGCATATAATCGTGCGGTTTGATGCCCGGGCTATTTCGAAAGAAATCGGTTTTCACAGATCCGGGATACACGCAGGTTACTTTGATCTTTTCATCGCGTAGTTCTTTGTACATGGCTTCGCTGATGCCACGCACCGCGAATTTGGTTCCACAATAACCGGCCACTTCGGGATAACCCTCCAGTCCGGCTACGGATGCAATGTTGAAGATATGTCCTATTCCCTGTTTTTTCATCACGGGAACCACTTCCTTGCACATGTAAAACAAGCCATTCACATTGGTTTCGTACATCTCGTGCCATTGAGTGAGGGTGTGATCTTCGATTTTTCCGAAGTATCCCAATCCGGCATTGTTGAAAAGCAAATGAATTTCGGGTCCGAAAACATCCTGCACCTTAGAAACGGTCTGTTGCACCTGGGCGTATTCTCTGACATCGCACACGAAAAAACGGTAGTTTTCATGCTCGATATCGTTCTTTCTGCCCAATCCGGCCACCTTACACCCTTTTTCGAGCAACTGCAGGGCAAGCGCTTTTCCGATGCCTTTGCTTACCCCTGTTATAATCGCAATTTTCCCTGATATAATCATGTTTTAATATCCGAAAATCTCTTCCACCGACAATTCAATCACTTCACCATATTTTGCCAATTCTTTGAGATCTATTTTGTCTTTCGACCCCAAAATAGCCAGTGAATAGGGTTTGCCGGAAAACTTTTCCTGATGAAATGATACCAATTCTTTCAAGGTCATTTTTTCAGCACCTTCGTAAATGTCTTTTCGGATATCGTGTTTAACGCCTAATTTTTCAGCACCATCCATGGTAAACAAAATGGAGGTTTTCATGATTCGGTCTGATTCAATGGCACTCTTCAATGATTCTTTGGCATTGGAAAAAGCTGACTCACTTTCAGGCAAGGTTTGCAGCAATTCATTCATTCCGGTGATGGCGTCCTGTATTTTATCTGCTTGGGTGCCGACATACGCCAAAACCGTATTGGTTTCATTCTTATCACCTGACTGCTGATAAACAGAATAAGTGCTGTACGCCAATGCTTTAGATTCACGAATGGTCTGAAAAACAATGGAACTCATTCCACCTCCGAAATATTCATTGAACAGGCGCACTTTTGCTGCTTCTTTTGGATCCACGGCGGTTGAATTGAAATGCCAGATAATCTCTGCCTGTACCATGTCATAATTGACAAAATAAACCACCGGCTTTGTACTGTTCAATTTCTTGTATTCTTTCAAGGCAGGAGCTTTCAGCGATTTTGCAGGCTTGTGATACTGATCCAGAGTCGCCACCAATTGTTCCGGCTTTAACGGTCCGAAATAATACACCTTGTGCGGATAGGCGGTCAGATTGCGGATATAGCTCACCAGATCGGCAGATTTCAACTCTTTTAATTGTGCGGTGGTCATGATATCACAACTCGGATTGTCTTTACCGTAGATCGCGTAATTGCGGAGCGGTCCCCACAAAATGCTTCTTTTATTCAACTTGGCATCTTCCCTGCCTTTGATGATTCGATCCACCATTTGTGTCAGTGGTTTATCATCCGGCTTCACGTCCTTCAACAAATCTTCAAACAGTTTCAATGATTTCTCAAAGTTTGACTGAATCCCTGTCAAATACACATAACTCTGTTTTTCACCGGCGGATACCCCGAAATCACAAGCCAGTTTATAAAACTCACGACTTACGTCATCCGCAGACATTTTAGAAGTCCCTAAATACTTTAAATAAGAAATGGCCATCGACAATTTTTTGTCATGAAGATTGCCAATATCTAAAATATAATAAAGTGTAAACAGCTGATTATCTTTGTTTTCCACCATATATACCGGCAAACCTGATTTGGTTTTGGTTTTAATCACATCTTTTTCGAAATCGATGAATACCGGCGTTAAACGTGGGGTAGAAATCGAGGCGATTTGCTGTACAAATGGAGATGTTTTATCTCTGTTCACTTCAACTTCCGTAATTTCCGGTTTCTCAACCTTCTGCACATCATTAGCCTTTCCTACTCTCTTGTAAACCACCACATAGTCGTTTCCATAGTATTCATTGGCGAATGCTACAATTTCTTCCTTGGTAATTTGTTGCATGCGTTCAGCTTTTTTCACTTCACTCATGTAATTGGTACCATTCACAAAGACATCCAGCAGGAAATAGGCTCGTCCCCCATTATCCTCGAAATTACGGATGTCTTCCACCTGCTTATTCAGGACAATGCTTTTAATCATTTCCATATCAAATTCGCCCTTTTTGATTTTGGCAATTTGTTCCAAAAGAATTTCCTTTACTTCTTCCAGCGTTTGTCCGGTTTTAGGCTTACCATCGAAGAAATGAATCGAATAATCTTTCAATATCCATGGACTTGCACTTGCGCTTAAGGTCTTTTGTGCTTTGTTCACATTCAAGTCGATCAAACCCGCTTTTGAGTTACTCAGAATCAAATCTGTTAATTCGAGCAATAAGGCTTCTTTGGTTCCAGCTCCGGGCATACGATACGCCATTTGAACAAATTCAGCGTCTGAACCGGTTATTTCGATGCTTCTTGGCGCAGCATTCGGTGATTCAGCAGCAAAGGAATAAGGAATCACCACAGCAGGCTTCATGTAACCGAATGCGGCATTGATTTCGGCAATCACTTTGTCAGGATCTAAATCACCCGCCATGATGATGGCCATGTTATTGGGGACGTAATTCTTCTGATAATAAGCCCTGATTTTATTCAGGCTTGGATTTTTCAAATGTTCAACGGTCCCGATAGTTGTTTGCTGGCCGTAGTTATGATTCTTAAACAATTCGGCGAGCATGGCCTCGTTGGCTTTTCTGCCATCATTGTCTAAAGAGATATTCTTTTCTTCATATACAGCCTCCAATTCAGTGTGGAACAACCTCAAAATTGGGTTTCTGAATCTTTCGCCTTCTATTTTAAGCCATGTTGAAATTTGATTCGCCGGAATTTCATTGACGTACACCGTTTGCTCGAAACTGGTAAATGCATTGGTTCCCGACGCCCCAATCATTTGCATCATTTTATCATATTCATTGGCGATGGAATATTGAGCGGCCAAACCACTCACAGAGTCGATATTTCTGTAAATAATCTTGCGTTGTGCCTCATCCTTTGATTGATTGTATTGCTCATACAAGGCATCGATCTGATCGAGATATACTTTTTCCTTCTCAAAATCGAGGGTACCATATTTATCGGTGCCTTTAAAAAGCATGTGCTCGAGGTAATGCGCCAAACCGGTATTGTCGGCAGGGTCATGTTTGCTTCCCGCTTTGGTGGCGATGAGGGTTTGTACTTTCGGACTTTGTTTATTAACCGATAGGATGACTGTCAATCCGTTTTGAAGGGTGTACCACCTGCTTTGAAGCGGATCATCAGAAAATACCACATAATTCGTTTTTCCATCTGGAGCGGTGCGTCTTTCCATGGTAAAGACTGTTCCGGATTTTTGGGCATTTTGCGCCCATAGCACGTTGAGAAAGCTAAATAGCAGGATTAGAAGGCTCGCAGTTTTTTTCATTAATTTTGTTTTATAACGGTATTATTTCGCAATGATACAAAGAGGTAAACGGATTTTTTCGATTAAGACGCGTAAATACGACTAAAATTAGTCTTTTAAAGATAGACTTTGATTCCCATGCGCAATCCGGCTGCATATTGATGTTGATTGGCCGGGTAATCGGTTTTGAAAGTAGGAGTAAAAACGTATCTCAGCTGTGGATTGGCAAAAATCTCGGTGGTTTTACTGATCATCTGATTGATGGAGATCCCCGCAATTCCGGTAAAAAAAGTGCGGTTAAACAGCTCAAAATCAGAAGAAGATACCCAATAGTAATAATGGGATCCAAAATCGTATACCAAGGCATCGGCATGATCTAAAAATGCTATGGAGAAACCCGTTTGAACTTCATACGCATAGCGTCTGTGCTTCAGGTTATAATTGACCAGGAAAGGAATTTCGATAAATTTAAACTGATTGGTGAAGGGAACCGCGGTGGCTTCTGTTTCCGAACCATCTCCGACCGGGCTATACACAGCCGTTCCGCAAAAAGCAGGATTCTTTTGTTTATCGGCCATATTCAGATTTGGATCATGGCTGTTGATTTCCTGCACGTTCAACTGTTCCCCATAACTGGCATAATAAACCCCGGTCTGAAATGAAATTTTAGGGGAATATTGAATGTAAACATCGGCACCGCCAAAAATGCTCACAATCATGCGATCATTCATGTTGCGTCCCGATTCTGTTTGTCCACTGACCCGAGTATTATTTCCGGAGTAAATGGCTGCAGTCATAGGCTCGTTGGCATATTTGAGGGTTCTGTAGCTCAAGGCAGGTGCGAAAGAAATACCTACCGAAATGCGGGATGTTTTGCAACGAATGTTTGGATTAAAAACGGTACTGCTCTCGAGACGTTTGATGGCTTCACCCGGCAGCAAAACCTTAAAATTGCTGGGAGCATCTATTCTTCCCATGGCAATGGCCTCAATTTCTACCGTTCTTTCCGGTTTCCCAATTTGTTCAGCATTCATGGGTATATCTGCCGCTTTTTGAATAACGGTGATGGGATCCTTTTGAAAAATAGATTGAAACTTTTCCGGGGATGAAAAATTGGCTGCAATTAAGTTTTCAGGAAAAAACTTCTGAACTACTTTAATATTTCGCTTGTCAGATTCTTCTTCTTCCTGCCATTTCCAAAGAATGCCGGAATTGAAATCAAAAAGAAAAAAATTGGTCGAGTTGGTATAAAAAAACAACTGAAGAAATAAGGCAATGGTGCCGACAGCCAACATCGGAATGGAGACGTAGGATAACCATTTCACCCTCCGATTCATTTTCTGATTGTATATACCGGCAGCTGATCCCATGACTAATTACGCAAAAATATAGGATTTTTCTGCCAATCAGTTCGGCTCTTCAACCATTTTACCGAAATAGGAGACAACCAGATACAAAACTCCAATCGATGTAAGCATTCCAATCCATGCCGGTATGCCGAAAGAAGTCAGCAAAGTTCCGAACACCACCGATACTAAACCGACGACCATGGCATAAGGCATTTGCGTCCTCACATGGTCGATATGATTGCATTGGGTCGACAGAGAACTCAGAATGGTGGTATCAGAAATAGGCGAACAGTGATCCCCTAAAACCGAACCGGAAAGCACACAGGCCGTAACATTGAAGAATATTTGCAAGGCCGCATCGTGATCCATGCCGGCTGCAATCGAAATTTTCCATGCGCTCACGAGCAAAATCGGATACAAAATGGCCATGGTGCTCCAGGAACTTCCGGTTGAAAACGCCACCAAAGATGCCAGCAAGAAAGTCAAAGCAGGAAACCAAACCGGATCTACCTTTCCGGTGAGCCATCCCGAAAGAAAATCAGAAGTCCGCAATTCTTCAGATACCAATGCCAATGACCAGGCCAGAATCAGGATGGCCACGGCCCCCAACATATTCTTGAATCCTTCCATCGCCCATTCCATCACATCGTTGAGTTTGGCGATTTTTTGAGCAACGGTGAGCAAAATTGCAGCGGTTAACCCACCGAAACTGCTCCAAAGCAGCGCTTTATACGAATCACTGGCTCCAATGGTGGAGGACAATTTCGACAAAAATCCGGTCTCCTCTGCATGCCAAATATCGGCATCATACCCGGTAACAATCAATCCGGCGATGGTGCCAAAAACCATGATAAAAATCGGCAAAACGGCATTCCAGATATTTTCCTTCTCCTTTTTTACATGATCAACATCCCCCGGCTGTGCAGATTTTGTTTCCACGGCCTCTGATTTTCTTGCCTTGATTTCTGCGTGATACATGGGACCAAAATCCTTTCGTTTCCAAATAATCAACAACATGAAAATTAACGTTAGAATTGGGTAGAAGGCGTATTTCAAGCTGGAAAGAAATACACCATAGGCACCCATTTGGATTTCAGGAATCTGACTCAAGCCACTTTGAATATAATCCAATTCAGCTCCAATCCAGGTGGTAATAAAAGCAATGGCAGCAACCGGTGCCGCCGTAGCATCCACTAAATACGCCAGTTTTTCTCTTGATATTTTCAATCGATCGGTTACCGGGCGCATGGTATTGCCCACAATCAACGTGTTGGCATAATCATCAAAAAAGATGATTACCCCCAAGAACCAAGTGACCAATTGACCACTTCGCGCATCTTTGGCCCAGCGGCTCATTTTTCTGACTACGGCCATCATTCCACCGTTTTTGGAGATGATAGAAACCAACCCGCCAATGATGATGGAAAAAACGATGACCGAAATGTGTCCACGGCCCACTTCCCCGTTTACCGCATCCGGCACCATGGATCGGGTAATGTATTTTTCGACAATTTGAAGCCATCCGGTGAAAATCCCGGATAGACCGCTGGTATAAAAACCGATAATCGCGGTTCCGGAAAAAATACCCAGCACCAAAGAGGTGATGACCTCCCTAAAAACAAAGGCAAGCAGAATGGCCATTAAGGGCGGTATAATGGACAACCACAATGGGATGGGGCGGTTGGGAAGGGATTCGGTTACTTGTCCGTTTTCAGACTTGATCACCACATTTCTATTCGATCCCGGAATAAAAGTAAGATAATTCCCATCCATATGTTTCACAAGCTCGGCAGATTGTCCGTCCAGCGTAAAAATGCTATCCCGAGCCAATAAATCCGGCACCTTAAATTCATTCTTTACCCCTTGCATGACCGGTTCATGCAGAACCTCCGCATGGGAGACAAATCCAAGCAATAACAACCAAAAAAAAGGGATTAATTTTCTATTCATTTCTCTGCTTTTGAGATTGATTGGCAATAAGTGACCAGTTGATCGGAGATGCTGTCCCAGCTGAATCTTTCCGCAGCCACTTTCAGTCCTTTTTGGCCAACGGTTTTTCTTAAGGATTCATCGCCCAACAGTAACTTCACATTTTGAGAAAATTCCAGATCGTTTTCAGACAAAATACAGCCTTCACCGCTTTCAATTTCAAGCCCTTTGAATCCGATTTCGGTGCAAACCACAGGAATGCCCATGGCCATGGCTTCCAGCACCTTATTTTGAGTTCCGGCACCAAATCGCAGTGGAGCAATCACAATGGATGCTTGTCGATACATTTCGGCCATATCAGGAACAAAACCGGTCACTTCTACCCCATTTCCATGCAACTTCATTACTTCACTCACAGGTCTTTGGCCGGCAATGATCAATTTTAACTGAGGAAACTCCTTTTTTAAATCCGGCCAGCTGTTCGAAACAAAATGAACCACGGCATCAATGTTGGGCGCGTAATCCATGTTCCCGGTAAAAAGCAAGGTCTTGTTCTGAGCATAATCATGACCATTAAATTTGAATAAATCGAGGTCTACCCCATTTCTCAGTAGCTTGATATTTTGAACCTGATGCTTTTGAATCAAAAAATCGCGGTCTTCTGAACTGCAGACAAGATTGAGATCAAAACGATGCACCGCATTTTCGGCTTTTAAAACCCTGCGGCTTTCAACGGCATCAAACAGCACATTGTACCACTTGCGTTTTACTTTTTTTCTTCTTTCCCAATACAAAGAATATGCATCCGGCAAATCGAGCATTTTGGGTCCTTTGATTTGCGGCGCATATTGCGACATTCTGAGGTGCTGCACATGGGTGGCATCCACGGTATGAGCTTGGTAAAATTCTTCCAATAAATGCTGGAATTTCCGGTTTCTAAAAAAGCCCAATTGAAAACTCGTTCCGGTAAAAATCGCAGGAATACAATGTAGTACCGATTTCCAAAAAGGTTGATAAACCAGATGCACTTCATCAAATATCTGCTCTAACTCTTCCAGATATTTGTAGTCAGTCTTATCCTGTATAAAGGTAAGCAGATACAATTGATGCTCCTTACACATCCTTCTGGTCAGATTGTATATCTTGAGCTTATCACCTCTGAAGGGAGGAAACGGAATTCTGTTGGCTATAAAAACTACTTTCACCTCTGTGACAAATGTATGAATTCAGAAAACTTTATTGGAAGTAAATGGGTTAATTTTGCGAAAAACTTGAAATCTGTGCCCAAAAATAAATTAGATCGCATCGAAGAAGCTATTGAAGACATCCGAAATGGCAAAGTTGTTATTGTGGTAGACGATGAAGATCGTGAAAATGAGGGAGATTTTCTAACGGCAGCCAGAAATGTAACTCCGGAGATGATCAATTTCATGGCCCGCGAAGGTCGTGGGTTAATCTGCGTTCCTTTGGTAGAAGAACGATGCAATGAACTCGGACTCGAATTGATGGTGGGCAATAACACGGCCACGCATGCCACCCCATTTACAGTTTCGGTTGATTTATTGGGACAAGGTTGCACCACCGGAATTTCGGCTCATGATCGTTCGAAAACCGTTCAGGCCCTCATCCATCCGGACACAAAATCAGAGGATTTGGGAAAACCCGGTCATATTTTTCCTTTAAAAGCGAAGGTGGAAGGCGTGCTAAGACGTGCCGGACACACTGAAGCCGCGATTGATATGGCTCGCCTTGCCGGATTTGAACCTGCAGGCTGCATCGTTGAAATCATGAATGAAGATGGCTCTATGGCTCGACTGCCGGATTTGTTCAAAGTAGCCGACAAATTCGATTTGAAAATCGTGTCGATTGCAGATCTGATTAAATACAGACTACAACAAGAAAGACTCATCAAAAGAGAAATTTCGGTGAATATGCCTACCCAATGGGGCAATTTCGAATTGGTGGCTTATAAACACATCCATAACGGACAAGAACATCTTGCCCTCATCAAAGGAAGATGGGAAGAAAACGAACCGTTATTGGTGAGGGTTCATTCCTCATGCCTGACCGGCGATATTTTTGGTTCATGCCGCTGTGATTGTGGTGAACAACTTCATGAATCCATGAAATTGATTGAAAAGGAAGGAAAAGGAATCATTGTCTACATGAATCAGGAAGGACGAGGCATCGGATTGCTCAATAAACTAAGGGCCTACAAGCTTCAGGAAAGCGGATTAGATACCGTAGAAGCCAATTTGCAACTCGGCTTTTCTATGGATCAACGCGATTATGGACTCGGTGCACAAATCCTGCGCGACCTCGGCGTGAGCAAGATGAAGTTGATTACCAACAATCCTAAAAAGCGTTCAGGTTTGATTGGTTACGGACTCGAAATTGTAGAGGAAGTTCCCTTGAAGATTAAGCCCAATCCTCACAATGCAGAGTATTTGCATACCAAAAAAGTAAAAATGGGTCACACACTTGATTAATCTACCCTCCCTTGTTAACATTAAATAATTTTTCGTTCGAATTTGCAGGAAGATACCTGTATAAAAACGCCAACTGGCATATTAAGCCGGGAGAGCGCATTGGTCTGGTCGGAAAAAACGGAACAGGAAAGTCTACCTTGCTGCGCATCATTCATGGTGAATATGAATTGCGTGAAGGCGATTTGTCGGGCATTAAAAACCTCACCATCGGCTTTTTGAATCAGGACATGCTGAGCTTCAACTCTCACGAGAAGATCATCGATGTAGCCATGAAAGCCTTTCAAAAAGCGGTCGATCTTCAACATGAGATTGATGCTTTGATTGCAAAAATGGAAACCGATTACAGCGATGAAATCCTCCATGAATTGGGTGAAAAACAAGAAGAATTCGAACATCTGGATGGTTACAGACTGCGCAGCAAGACTGAAGAAGTACTCGAAGGTCTGGGATTTAAAACAGCCGATTTAGAAAGACCCCTCGATGAATTCAGCGGAGGCTGGAGAATGCGGGTCATTCTGGCTCAAATGCTTTTACAGGAACCCATGTTGCTCATGTTGGATGAGCCTACGAACCACCTTGACTTGCCTTCTATTGAGTGGCTTGAAAACTACCTGCAGAATTATCAGGGCACGGTGATTGTGGTTTCCCACGATCGATATTTCATGAACCGGATGGTGAATCGAATCGTTGAGATCACCCATCAAAAATTGTATCACTGGACCGGCAACTACGATGATTTTCAGGAGCAGAAGCTTTTGCGCGACGAAATGCAGCAACGTAGTTTCGACAATCAACAGTCGTACATCAAAGAACAGCAGAAATTCATCAACCGTTTCAGGGCGAAAGCCAGCAAAGCCACCACCGTTCAGAGTAGAATCAAATTGCTCGAGAAACTCGATTTGATCGAAGGCGTTGAAGCGGAATCAGGCGGCATGAACCTCTCCTTTCGCATCAAACAGCAATCCGGCAAACTGCTTGCTTCAGTGCATCACGCGCACAAGCAATATGGCGATCAGGTGATTCTGCACGATTCGAAAATTGAAATTAACCGGGGAGATAAAATCGCGCTGATTGGTGCCAACGGAAAAGGAAAATCAACCGTGTTACGCATGATCGCCGGCACTGAACCTTTTGAAGGCGAACGCGAAAATGTATATAATGTAGTGCAGTCATTCTATGCACAGCATCAGCTCGAATCACTGCATATCAACAATGAAATTCTCACCGAATTGAGAGAATTTGCCCCGGGGAAACTAGAGGCTGAATTGCGGACTGTTTTGGGATGCTTTTTGTTTCATGGAGAGGATGTATTCAAAAAAATCAAGGTCCTTTCAGGTGGTGAAAAAGCGAGGGTCGCTTTGGCGAAAACATTGGTGAGTGAAGCCAATTTCTTGCTGCTCGATGAGCCCACGAACCACCTTGATATGCAATCGGTTGAAATTCTGATCGACGCCCTCATTAATTATGAAGGGACTTTTGTGGTGGTTTCCCACGATCGTTACTTCTTATCTGAGATTGCGAATAAAATCTGGTGGATTGAAAATTGTGAGCTCAAAGAATACCCGGGCACTTACGAAGAATTCGAAATCTGGAATAAAAAAAGGAATATAGTAGAAACCTTTGTGCAGCCCAAAACCATCACGCCGAAGGAGTCGAATCCGATCATTCAGGAGAAAAAGGATCTCGAAAAGCAGAAAAAACTCTTCGAACAAAAGTCTTACGAAATCAATCAGTCGGCAGAATCATTGCGTAAAGAAATTAAAGGTTGTGAAGAATTGATGGGCAATGCTGAACTTTTTTCGAATAAGCAGCAAGCGGATGAAGTATTGTCCAAATACAAAAAACATAAGGAGGATCTTCAACACCTGGAGCTGGAATTGGATCAT
Organism: Bacteroidia bacterium; assembly: GCA_044339595.1. Lineage (GTDB taxonomy): Bacteria > Bacteroidota > Bacteroidia > NS11-12g > UBA9320 > CAZTGZ01. Next base: position 344 of record JBIIVF010000044.1, on the reverse strand, counting down.
CTTCAGGATGCGATCCTGGATCTAGAGATCAAATTGGAAAGTTTGTAGGTGGTTTGATACAGAATGTAAATGCCTTTCGATTTTCTTCCAATTGAAGCTTAATGATTACGCATTGCCTAATTATCATCGACAAGAAATAATCAAGATGATTGACTTATATTAATAGTGGGGTTTTCAGGGCTTTGCCCAAACATCATCTTAGTATGAACATAATTTCATTAGCCCCACTTCCTTTTTTTCCTTGACAAAAAAAGGAAGCAAAAAAAGTCAAGGCTTCATTTCTCTTTTCTATCCGCTACGGCCATGTCGGCGAAGGCCACGATGGGAGCCACTTCTTATATCTA
>JBIIVF010000174.1:0-4556 GCA_044339595.1 Bacteroidia bacterium | reverse complement strand
TCTAGAAAAAAAATATTTCAATACTTGCTAAAAACTGTACAGGTCTATTCCTAATTATCGTCTTTTTTTGCCAATATTGAGAGCTAGAGAATTTGTATGAGTCCAATCCACATTACTTGAAAGATTGGGATTCTTTTAAGTCTGTCACTTACACTCCTACACATTAAATCGGAAATGCATGATGTCTCCATCCTGCACAATATATTCCTTGCCTTCTACGTGCAACTTACCTACTTCACGACAAGCGGCTTCTGAACCGTAATGGATAAAATCTTCGTAATGCACCACCTCAGCCCGGATAAATCCTTTTTCAAAATCGCTGTGAATTTCTCCGGCGGCCTGCGGTGCTTTCATGCCACGAGTGATGGTCCAGGCGCGCACTTCTTTCACTCCAACCGTGAAATAGGTGATATAGTTGAGCATGTGATAAGCCGCTTTAATCAATCTACCCACGCCGCTTTCTGTTAATCCCATTTCTTCGAGAAACATCATTTGGTCTTCGCGCGACATTTCAGACATATCAGATTCAATGGCCGCAGAGACAAACAAGATTTCTGCCTGTTCATGGGACACCGATTCCATAAATCGTTTCGTATGCTCGTTACCGCTTACTACTGAAGCTTCATCGACGTTACAAACGTACATCACCGGCTTTTGGGTGAGCAATTGAAGTTCTTCGAGTATTTTTTTCTCTTCTTCTTCGAGGGGGGCACTTCGGGCTGATTTGCCCTGTTCAAGATGAGCTTTTACCGTTTCGAGGATGTCCATCAATTTCTTCGCATCCTTATCACCGGTTTGGGCCTGTTTAAGAATTTTTCTCATTCTTGCTTCCACCGACTCGAGGTCTTTGAGCTGCAATTCTGTATCGATGATTTCTTTGTCCCTTACCGGATCCACTGAACCATCCACATGGATTACGTTGGGATCATCGAAACAGCGAACCACATGTATGATGGCATTGGTAGTGCGGATATTCCCCAGAAACTGATTTCCCAATCCTTCTCCTTTGCTCGCACCTTTTACCAAGCCTGCGATATCTACGATCTCTATGTTGGTGGGGATTACTTTCTGTGGATTCGCCAGTTTTTCCAGCACAAAAAGGCGCTCATCCGGAACGGTAATAATTCCGATGTTGGGTTCGATGGTACAAAATGGGAAATTTGCGCTTTGTGCCTTGGCATTCGAAAGACAATTAAAAAGGGTTGATTTACCCACATTGGGTAGTCCAACGATGCCACATTGTAAAGCCATAATTCGTTTTTATAATTGAGGGTGCAATTTTACGGCAATCGAAGCGCAATGACAAACAGGGGAGGAGTTATTTGAAAGGATTAACAATCTATTTAAATGGACTTTGGTATTTTGTTTACAGAATCCAAGTATGAATGGTCATGCAGAATTTCGAGATATCCATTGATGGTTGAGGCATATTGCAGGTGATAATCTTCATGCATTTTGGTGGTGAGCAGAGTGATGGCTTTCTTGAGGAGCGCATAAATCTTTTGATGGAGTCTCTTAAATCCGGTTTGCAAGATTTTGGGTGGTAAAGAAAAGGGAATTTCAAGGGTATAAAGGATCAAATTCAATTCCAGTGATTTATCCTTACATATTTTCCCAAACTCTATAATTCTCTTATTACAAGCAGCGAGCATCTTGGTCAATTGCAGCTGTTGAGAATGTCCTTTGAAAGGTTTTATAAAGAGCACATCTAAATCAGCTTTGGCTTGCTCAAAAAGCATTTGCTCACCATCCGTTTTCCGGGTGTAATTCACAATCATATAATTGTAGAATTGTTTATTGAAGGAGGCCGCTTTGATGACCAATTTCTCTAAGTCTTTCCTTGAGAGTTCTAATATATCGGCTTTAACTTGGGCAGTAATTTTGGGCATGATGTGTTGTTCTCAAAGGGTAAATCTCCAGATCAGTTTAGTCATGATGGTAGTTCGATCGTTTTCAAGCACACTGTTGGTGTTGCCATAAACCTGATTCACAATCAGAAAAACATCGGTACCAATAATCGGAATCAAACGCAATCGATAATTGAGGATAAGTTGCTTGTCCACCGCGCTGTATTGCGCCAACATTGATCCAAAGGCATTGGGGTTGATGGCGTATTCGATGCGGGTTGACATCAAACGTGTATTAAAATCACCTTGCGGAAGTTTAAAATGACCTTCCGAATATTTGAAATTTACATTAAAGTATTTCGACATCCTCCATTGCGCTTCATGGCTGTGTTGAATACCGGTTCCATTGTAAAATTCACCGAGTATCCATTTGGTTTTAACTGAAAAAGTGCGTCCTGCAAAGGTGGAGGCATCGGCTTCGTATTGATTCCACCAATAGGTGGTTGCCGGTAAAATAATCCCTTCAAAAATTCGGAAATCCCGCAGCAAGCCTTCGCCAATTCTGCGGTAATCTAATCCGAATTTCTCACCTTTTCGGGTTTCAAATCCCAACAAACGCATCTGATATTCAAATGATTGCAGGTTTTTGGTGTCGTCATATTGCGTATAAGTGATGGTGGCAGGGATGAATTCAAACTGACGGATCATTTTAAAACGCTTTTTAGGTCGTGGTTTTAATGACATCATCATAAAACTCTCCCTGAATTTACTGCGTCTCATGAGTCCAACTTCCGGATTAAATGCCTGTGGACTGCGTTGATTGGATGCAAAAAGGGTAAAAATGTCATTTTGATAACTTACAAATGCCCGGTAAGCAAATGACATCGGGTCGAATTTGCTGCGATTGCTATAAGTGTGGATATACGCACCGCCTATGTCGAGGTTTTTATTTCCTCTGAAAGTGGAAGTGCTGTAGCGCCCGTTGATGCCCGTGGTATTGTGAAAAGCATCCCGATCCAGGCGGTTTACGCTCATGGCACCAATCACACTTTGGGTTCCCACGTCCCTTCGCCAACTTCCAACGGTATAATTGGTGGCCAATTGATCGACCGTTTCTGCGGTTTGAAGACTCATCAATCCTACGGTGTTTTGGTCTTCTTTCCCCAATATGCGCGCTCCCATTAAAATCGGAATGGCATTTCTAAGGCTATCGAGGCCAATTCTTCTGGAATAAAAGGGAACAATGCGATTGCCGCCAAAACCCATGTTAAAATAATCTTCTCCTTCCAGAAAAAACTCCCTCAATTCAGGAAAGAAAAGCGGAAATCGGGTGAGGTTAATTTGCTGTTGATCGGATTCTACCTGCGCAAAGTCGGTATTGAAAGTGACATTAAGTCGGTAACTCGGACTGAGCAAATAATTGATATCGCCCCCGGCATTTTTGAGAAAACCGGTCTTACCATGTATATTTTCTGCCCCAACAATACCGTAGGGCTTTATTTCTGTGAATAATTTGGATCGAAGATTCTGTAATCCGGTGAGTTTACCTGCCTGACTGACTTGTTCTATTTTATAATCACGACTAAAGCCCTGCCAGCGAACCTGTTCTCTTTTATGTCGGATGTTTCGCTCGAAATTGACTCCCCAGGTTTGGTTGTCGTCACCATTTCGGTATTTAAAAGTATAAAGTGGAATACTGAATTCTGCAAACCAACCGGAATCATTGCGTTGTGTTTTAACATCCCAGATGCCGTTCCAATAGGTATTTACGGCGCCTCCATTGTTAAATACCTGCAAGTCGGTTCTCGCACCATTGGGATTAGTCACGAACATGAATCCATTCCTTAAGTCGTGATAGGTGTCAAAGATCAGGATGAAATTATCATCCAGACTGTAGTCAAAATCGCGCTTAAATTCTTTGGCTATAATTTTATCCGGAGTACGATCATAACACCAAACCGCTACATATAAATGATCACGGTCGAAAGCAATGGCTACCTCCGTTTGTTCAGAGGATGGTTCGCCAAATTGTAATTCTCTTTGGGTGAAATTTGATATTCTTTTAGCATGTTGCCAGATGGAATCATTGAGCATACCATCCAGCAGAATACCGGAACTAGCGGGAATTGGAACAATGATATCCGGCAACGAGGTTTGTGCCCTGGCACAGAGACTCATGAAAGCCGCTATAATGACGGTGAAAAGGTTCCTGACTTTATGATGCATGCAATACAGACGAGGCTGCGAAGATATTGTTTGTCAGGGAATATCGAGATATTTATGGGTTTGAAGCGATACTGACCATACCGGTTTTTCTTTGATATAATCAATGATTTGAGGCAGCATTTTTGCGCTTTTATCCCATTCGGGTTGAAGGAAAAGTCGGCATACGTCTGAAACTTCTTTCGCATGTGATTCTGCCCAGATAAAGTCTGACGCATTAAAGACCACAATTTTTAATTCATGGGCCAAATGTGCCACTTCTTTCAAAGGTGCTTTGAATTTCTTGGGTGAAAAGGTGATCCAGTCGAAATGTCCTATCAGAGGATAAGCGCCGGAAGTTTCTATATGTACGGTAAAATCAGCGGCTTTGAGTGCTGAGGTGAGTTCGGTAAGGTCGTACATGGCCGGTTCTCCACCTGTAATCACAGCGATGCGTGAGGGATGCTGTTGGGCTTGAAGAACAATGTCTTCAGGGGTGACTTTTTC
>JBIIVF010000173.1:0-4632 GCA_044339595.1 Bacteroidia bacterium | reverse complement strand
TGCCGGCCATTTTTATTAAAAGCAAATCCACACTCAGTGAAAATTATGAGCCTTTAACGATTAAAAATATCGGCAGTAGCTTCGATCTTATCATCGCCGGTTTCAAAGATGCCTTAAAAATTGTTCCCTTCAGAAAATTGTGTATCGCAACCTTTCTGATTTTTAATGCTTTTAATACGGTAGCCGGATTTTCATATTTTATTATCAAGTATTATCTGTTTAGTGATAACCCGGAAAGTGTGGGTGTATGGCCTACTTTATTTGGAAGCGTGGGTGCCATTATAACGACCATTTTGGTGATACCGATTGTATCTAAAATGTCCAAAATGATGGGTAAAAAGAAAGCGTTTATCCTTTCTCAAGCCATTTCAATAATAGGATATATCTTATTTTGGGTATTATTTGTTCCCGGAAAACCGCAATATTTTTTATTTGCGTTGCCATTTTTCTCCTTTGGTATTGGAAGTTTATTTACGCTCATGATGTCTATGACTTCCGATGTGATTGATATTGATGAACTGAATACCGGCAAAAGAAGAGAAGGTATTTTTGGTGCCATCTATTGGTGGATGGTAAAATTTGGTTTAGCCATTGCCGGGCTTTTAAGCGGGTTGATTTTATCCTTTATTGACTTCAAATCCGGAGCGCCTTTCCAAACCCCTGAAACCATGTTTGAGCTTCGCCTGTTTTTTTCTTTGGTTCCTATTTTAGGTACACTCATAGCCATTTGGGTGATGAAGGATTACGACGTGTCTGAAGAGAAAGCATCCGAAATAAGTCATGAACTCAAAGCCCGTAAACTGGCCCATAATGCGGTTTCTTCTTCCGCGTATTCGCTAAACAAGTTGTTCGAAATAGCTTCAATCAATGGCTCCACTACTTTAAATTCAGATGGGGATTTTACCGGTTTTTCTGAGGACAAAGCCAAACAATACACGAACCGGGTTTTGAATTCAAAACTCCACGGACTTTGTTTAGGTGCATATCGGGAAGGGCAAAATTTAGGGGATATACTCAGCAAAGAACAGATCGCACATCGCATAGAAATTATTGCCCCTTATACCCAATGGGTGCGATCCTTCTCATGTACCGAAGGAAATGAATACATCCCTTCTGCGGCTCGTTCCAAAGGACTCAAAACGATGGTAGGTGCCTGGATCAGTTCCGACCTCGATCGCAATGAACTTGAACTGAACGCCCTCATAAAACTTTCTAAAGAAGGTTTGGTTGACATTGCCGTGGTTGGAAATGAAGTGCTATTAAGGGGTGATTTAACCGAAGATCAATTGCTGGAATATATCGATCGCCTAAAGAAGGAAATACCGGGTATTCGGGTAGGTTCTGTGGATGCTTATTACCAGTTCCACGAACGACCCAGATTAGTAGCGGCTTGTGATGTCATTCTGGCCAATTGTTATCCGTTCTGGGAAGGGTACAGCATCGATCAGGCGACTTTCTGCCTGCAATCTATGTATCAAATCACCAAAGAAGCGGCTCAGGGGAAACAAGTCATCATTACAGAAACCGGATGGCCCAATGACGGAGATCATTCAAACCTGGCGGTGCCTTCTGAAATGAATAGCATGCGCTATTTTGTCAATGCTCAAAACTGGGCAAAGGCTCAAAATGTGGAATTATTCTATTTCTCAGCCTTTGATGAAACCTGGAAAATTAAGCATGAAGGCAGTGTGGGTGACCAATGGGGAATTTGGGATAAAAATGAACAACTTAAATATCAATAGATAGTATGTCTAGACGTTTAGAAAAAAAACTTTCATTAACCGGCGTTGACGGATCTTCGTCTTTGGTTGAATTAAAAAACAAGTACAACGAGGTTCTCAATCATGGGATGCATGGCCTTTGCTTTAGTTTGTATGAAGACGGACAAAAACCGGGAGATATCATCGGTGAACAACAAATACGAAGAAGAATTGAAATTATTCGTCCGTATACCGATTGGGTGCGCAGTTTCTCGTGTATCGATGGAAACGAACTGATTCCGAAAATAGCCAAAGAATATGGCATGAACACTTTGGTCGGTGCCTGGCTGGGTTCAGATCTGGAGAAAAATGAGGCAGAAATGCAAGGTTTGAAGAATCTGGCAAGCCAGGGCTTGGTAGATATCGCTGCCATTGGCAATGAAGTCATGTACCGCAAAGATTTAACGGAAGAGCAATTGTTGGCTTATTTGCATGACTTTAAGGCTTCCTTTCCAAACATAACCACGGGCTATGTGGATGCGTATTATGAGTTTACCGACCGTCCCAACATCACCGCAGCCTGTGATGTGATTTTAGCCAATTGCTATCCTTTTTGGGAAGGTTGTCCCATTGAATATGCCTTGCTTTATATGAAAGACATGTTTCATCAGGCAACGGTTGCAGGGGGTGGTAAAAAGGTTATTATTACAGAAACCGGATGGCCAAGTGAGGGCGGTGGATTTGAAGGTTCATTGGCGTCTGATCGCAACTTTTTGAAATACTTTATTGATGCTCAAAAGTGGTCATCTGAAGAATCCATTGAGATGTTCTATTTTTCATCCTTTGATGAATCATGGAAAGTGGGCAATGAAGGAGATGTAGGCGCATACTGGGGAATTTGGGATAAAAATGAACAACTGAAATTTTAATGAAAGATATTTTTAAACAATTCCATCTTCCATATGCAAAAGCCATTTGTTATTCCGGATTCAGAAATGGACAACAGCCGGGGGGTATCATACCTTCTTACGAGGAAGTAAAGGAAGATTTGTTGCTGCTTCAACCCCATTGGAATTATCTGCGGTTATACGATTGTGATGCCCACGCTGCTACCGTGATTCAAGTAATACAACAAGAGAAGCTAAATATTCGATTGATGTTAGGGGCCTACATTGAAGCCGAAATGAACAATTACGGTTGTCCATGGGACGGAGGCGTGTATGAAGAAGAGCAATTGCTCAGAAATCAAAAAAGCAACGAGGCCAAAATTCAAAAACTCATCCAATGGGCCAATCAATTTCCCGACATCATTATGGCTGTATCCGTCGGCAATGAGGCCTGTGTCGACTGGACCGACCATTTTGTGCCGGTTCACCGGGTGGTTGATTTTGTCAAAAAGGTGAAACAACACATCCAACAACCCGTCACTTTTTGTGAAAATTACGTGCCCTGGTTGAGTTATCTCAAGCCTTTGGCAGAAGTGGTTGATTTTATTTCCATCCATACCTATCCGGTTTGGGAGTACAAACATATTCATGAGTCCATTGAATATACCATGGCGAATTATCAAGCCGTCGCGGATTTATATCCCAACAAAGCAATCGTGATTACCGAAGCGGGGTGGGCAACCAATTCAAATGGAATAGGAATCCATCCTGAACATGTAAATGAAGTGAATCAGAAAGTATATTTTGAAGATCTCATGGATTGGTCGCATAAACATCAAATTCTTATCTACTTTTTTGAAGCATTTGATGAAAAATGGAAAGGCTCTTCCCACCCGTTGGAACCCGAAAAACACTGGGGTGTTTTCAGGGCTGATCGAACGCCGAAATTAGTTTTTGAAAGCGGGTTGGTGGAATGACAATCCGGGGTTTGCTTGGTATGGAAATACAAAGTCTGAAAAATTAAACCAAATTACGCGAAAGAATTTTAGGAACTAAAATGATATCCTTTTGTTGGCTTCATAAATCAGACAAGCGTCAATCTGCCCTTTGTTATGGGGCGTATAAATTTTATCGATTGCCATCAACGAATTCCAAAACCAATTTTTTAAGTTAGTTTTACATCTTCACCAATGGCAAAGTAATCACCTTTTGTCGGTCTTCCAGCACACACTTAACCACAAACGTACCCGAAGGAATGGAAGATATATCGATTTCCCAAGGCTGTGAATGCGACTTTGTTGATTTTTCAAGTACCACCTTGCCGATTGGATCTATGATTTGAATCGTGGCTGATTGTGCCGTTTCAAAAAGGATGTTAAGCGTATTCCAGGCAGGGTTCGGATACATCACCAATTCAGGTTTGGGAACATCCAGAGTTTTAACGTCATCTCGAAATGGTTCCGGATAATTTTCAGGATATACCGCGGTGCAGGGTTCTAAAGAATCTACAAACATATAATGTGTGCCGGTGTCTTTGATCTGATTCATTCGGTAGAGTTGGCAAATCCAGTATTCTGCCAAAGGGAAAAGACTGCTATCCGCATTGGAAGCAAGCGAAGTATAAATGGTTAACGCTTTGGCATAATCGTTTACCAAAGTATAAAACCCGGCTTTGGCAAAACGGATGTGCTGAGAAAGTAGCATGGCGGCAGAATCGGAAGATGTATCGCTGCGTTGTGCCCAATGGTTGAGTACATTTTTGAGTGAAACCAGATGGTTATGGGTAGAATCAGGTTGTTCCAGAAATGCAGAGTCTTGAGATAAATACAATGCAGCCAATTCATTCATCTTGTTGATGCCGATATCAATATAATACCAATCTACTGGCACCATGCCAGAGTTCCATTCGGGAGCTGTAAGGGCAGTTTCCCAATCAGGGATGAGATTATCAGTATTTAGGGTATCATATTGATCGGTGAGGATTTCTTCGAAAACATCTTTCACATTTTGATTGGGATTTTGCCAGGTAATGCTTCGAGGATTGG
>JBIIVF010000172.1:0-4682 GCA_044339595.1 Bacteroidia bacterium | reverse complement strand
TAGGGGCATTGCGTTTCAACATTTTTTTTGCCTGCAACTGATTCCCTAGACGCGCAATTTCTTCTTTGCGAATGGTATTATTATTTGAATGGGGCGGAACTGAAGAAGGCGCCTTTTTTTGAACGAGGGATTGAAGTGATTCGGAAATTTCAAGGGTGGTGTCCTGGTTTACATTCATCCTGAATTTTAGTTGGTCCATTGAAAATTCATAATCTTGTTTGGCTTTTCGCGAAGCAAGCCGCTGATTACTGAGGTCTAAGGCAAGTCGTTCGATGTCATTTGTTAGGGCTGTGCCCGCTTTGAGACGTGTTTGTCCATTTTCTAGGTTTGTCTGAGCACGCACTACAGCCTCTTGGGCCAATTTGATTTTTTCCTTTTGATAGAGAACGTTGAAATAGGCTTCGGATATGTCATTTCGGACATTTGTTTTTTGGATTTCTATGGTCAATAATTGATTTTCAACCGAATTATTATTGATTTTTCGGTCTATTTTTTTCGTTAGATCCAATAATTTTTGTTGAGCATCGAGACCGATTGTGGTATTATAAGGAACACCAAAGGCAACGGTTGATGTGGTACCCGGACTGATTCCCGGAATGCCGAAATCGCCGATGGGTAAAACACTTTTTTGCAGAATGGAATTATAACGAAAGTCGCCGTTAGCAGTTACTTGCGGCAACCACGATGCATTGATTTTCTTATTTTGTTGCTGATCAATTTTAAGTTGCATATACGCTGACTGAAGCTCGTAACGGTTCTTCAGGCCAAGTTCTATGGCACCTTCCAGCGTGAGGTTTTGCGCGAAGGATGCTTGGAACGATGCAAGGGTTAAAAGAAGTGGAAATATCTTTTTCATATGGGAATGATTCAATGGATAAAAGGTCCTAAGCATTTAATGGCAACGCTGGGGTGCGTGATATTTTTGAAGGATTTTAACATCACTACATCCTAAAAACTTCAGCCGGTTCCAGTTTTGTTATTTTGCGCATGGCGAAAAGACTGCTCACAATTGAAATCAGAATGGTCACCACCACCATAAAGGCAATGAGTGCATTCGGCAGTTGAGCGTCCAAAGTTTTTTTAGTTCCTTCAATAAATAATTCAACCATGACAATGGCAAATGTGAATCCCACAATGGCATATATAACCGATTGATAAAGGATAATTTTTCTTACGACGCCATTCGTGCCTCCGATTGCTTTGATGGTTCCATAATCTCTAACACGATCCTTCACCGCAGAAAACAAGGTAAGTCCGACAATGGCAAAACCTGTAATGATGGCAAATACCACCAAAAATCCAAACGAAGTCACGATGCCGCTGGAAGTAGAAATATACATCAAAGTCTCTCGGGCAAATGATTTACCGTCACGCGCCTTCACTCCCGGTATCTCATTCTCAATATTTTTTGCCACTTGTTCAGGTGTAAACCCATCTTCCCACTCAATCAGGAAGGCAGAAGATCGGTCGGATGAAACCCGACCCAGTTTTCGTGCCAATTGCACCGTAGTAAATGAGTAAGATTGCCCGAGGCCCCTGGCGCCTTCCGTGGTTTCTACAAGATTCACACGGGTTCCATTCACTTCAAAGCGATCACCCGGTTGAACGTTTTCGTTTAGTACGGTTTCCCAACCATCGGTAATAATGGCCCCTTCCTGTAAAAGAAGCTCTTTGTTGCCTTTAAATTTCCAGGGTCCGCCGGCAAAACTCTGTGGAGACACTCCAATAACCACGAGCGGAGCTTTTTTGCCATTGTTAAACTTCGCTGCACCAGATACAACGACCAATGGATTGACCCTTTTCACTCCGGTAACAGACATCATAGATCTGGCAATCCGCATATCGAGTTGAGGCAAGTCGTTCACTTCGCGACTTTTATCGCTTACCACCCAAATGTATTGCTCATTAGAACTGGCTAAAGAAGAAGCACTTCCAATCAATGCCAGGCAAATGCCCAATTGTTGTCCGATGAGAAATACGGATAGCGTAATGCCGAACATGATGCCGAACATTTTGGCTTTATCGAACCACATGAATTTGAAAGCGGTGATAAGCATGGCGCGTTATTTTAACAAAATAATGCAGTCAACCCTGCTTCCTATTAAGGGTTGTTGGCCTTTATTAATTTTTATATGCACTTCTCGAATTCGACGATCTTCTAATTCCGTCGACTGATCTTTAAACAACGATTTTGCTTTTAAATAGTCAGCTGCAAAAATGACGGTTCCATATGCAAGTGTATCTCCGGAAGTTTGGGAAAGAATTGCGGCAGATTGTCCAATTTTTATGCGATCGGCATAGATTTCATCTATCTCTGTTTTGGCCACCAAAGGGCCGTCAGGGGCGAATTCGGCAATTACTTTGTCATTTTGTGCATATTCACCTGCTTTCACATGTACTTTCAGAATCTTCCCTTTTTCTGTGCTCAGAACACGCTTCTGTTTGAGCAAGGTTTCATAATATTGTTTGTCTCTTTCCAACTCATTCAATCTGGAATTTGCTTGTGCAATGAGTGTAACCGCTGAAGCCAATTCCTTTTCTATTTGTTCTTTTGCAAATCGGCTGTCATCTAAAGCTTGTTTAGTGGCAGCGTTACCGAGGAAAAGTTCCTGATTTCTATTTAAAACTGCTTCTGCATTCTTCAATCGAACCCGAGTGGTTTCAACATTTGCTTTTTGGGTGTTGATGGCAATTCTTTGAGTCGAAATTTTGCTTTGAGCCTGCTCTAACTGACTCATCTCAACAGATTGATCGATCTCCAGCAACGATTGACCTTTTTCTATCAACATATTGTCTTCGATCAACACTGCTTTTATTTTTCCGTTTGTACCAGAAACCAAACTGATAATGCCTTCTTCCGGTTCTATTCTGGCTACACCGAAAACACGATCATTGGTTCTGACTCGATTGGCAGAATCTATCGATGCCGCAGTAAGTTCTTTTTGATTGTTCTCATTTGCACACGAAACCCAAATCAGCGCAAAGCCAATGAAGTACAATGATTTTATTTTACTAAAGGAATAGTCCATTTTGTATTTTTAAGTGAGTTTTTAACCGTTTTTTATCATACTTGAATTGTATATTCACTGACAAAACCATTCTTCACCTCCACAGCCCGGTCTGCATAGATTTGTAGTCTTGGATCATGTGTAACCACCGCTACCGCCTTGCCGCTCTTAGCGAGCGATTTTAATTCACTCATCACGATGGCCAAACTATCTTTATCTAAAGAAGCGGTAGGTTCATCACATAGAATGATTTTTGGATTGGTCACCAAAGCCCTCGCTATGGCTACTCGTTGCTGCTGTCCGCCCGACATTTGTTTGGGCAAACTCTTGCGTCTGTCGGTCATATCCACTTTATCCATGGCTTCCTGAACCCTCCGTTTTATTTCCCGATAGGGCAACCCTTGCATTTTTAAAGGCATGGCAATATTGTCTTCCGTGTTTAGCGGTGCCAGCAAATTGAATTGCTGGAAAACAAAACCAATATTTTCCAGACGCAGTTTTGCCAATTCCTTTGCATTGAGCTTGTTCACATGTTGCCCCATCACATAAAGCTCTCCAAACGTAGGATAAATTACGCAGCCTAATAAGGATAGTAATGTTGTTTTTCCGCTGCCTGAAGGTCCGAGAATTAAAGTTAATTGCCCTTCCCCGAGTTTAAAATCAGTGGGTTGTAAGGCAACGATTTTTTGATCGCCCACTTGATATTCTTTACTGACATTGATTAATTCGGCGAGCATATATTCGCTTTGTTTTTGAAACCGCTTCTCATTAATAAAATTTGAATTTCGATGGATTTTATTGCTTCAAGAGTTTAATGGGAACGCCCTCAATGACTAAATAATACATACCATTAGGAGAGTTTCGAAGTGATATAGACTCCAAATTTCGCTCTAATTGCCCGGATTGCACAACTTTTCCGGTGATATCTATGATCGAATAAATGGGCCTTGCTGTTCCTGAGTATCGAATGATAAAATCACCGTCTGAAGGATTGGGATAAATGATCAATATCGGTGTTTTTTGAGCGCGAATGCTGCTTAAGTGAGAAACTTCCAAACAATCGGACGTATCTACACAACCATTTTGACGGATGATGACTGCATAACGGCCGTTTAATGTCACTTTAAATGCTTGGTTGGTCTCTCCGGAAATGGGAGTAAACCCGGCATTGCAATCAACCCATTGGTAAGAATCACCTGAGGATGTGGCCTTCAGCACTGAACCATCCAGTGATACGGAAACATCTGCCTTTTGGATGGTTAATTTAAGGGTAACCAAACTGTCACATCCATGTATCGAACCTCCTGTTATGCGGAAACTGGCTGTGTTAATGCTGGAGGTATAAGTCTTTCCATCAATCCAGGTAAAGGAATTACAAACGGTTTGAGAATCTATGCCCATAGCCAACGGATGGATGGTCAATTTAAGGCTTACCAAACTGTCGCACCCATTGGCAGCGCCTCCTGAAATTCGGTAAGTAGCGGTATCATTATGGGTTGTATAAGTCTTTCCATCGATCCAGGTAATCGGAGTGCAAGAAGTCCGTACATCCGCTCCCATGGCCATTGGAAGCATTTTTAACTTAAGGGTTACCAAACTGTCACATCCATTGGCAGCGCCTCCTGAAATAAGGAAAGTCGCAGTATCATTTTGGGCTGAATACGTCTTTCCATC
>JBIIVF010000171.1:0-4713 GCA_044339595.1 Bacteroidia bacterium | reverse complement strand
TACATTCTCATTGGGAGCCCCACCTCTGATGATTACGTCATTTCTAAATCCTACAGAGCCTGAAACACCCGGCAAAGATTGCACGACCTTGGCAATGTCATTGTTACCACCCGGATAGGATTTTATCTCCTCGGTATTCAAACTTTGAATACTGATGGGCGACATGGTGCTTTTCTTGAAAGGATTGGCGTACACCACTGCTTCTTTCAAAGAATTCGATTGCTCATCCAACTCGAAATTCACAAACACAGTATTTCCGGAAGACACCACTACATTGAAACGAATCAAATTATCGTATCCAACATAACTGGCCTTGACATTATAACTTTTGGTGGGTACATTGGCAATTTTAAAATAACCGTTCACATCGGTGACCGATCCAATGGTGGTTCCTTCCAGTAAGACAGAAACCCCAATCAGTGCTTCCTGTGTTTTGGCGTCTTTTACATATCCGGCAACAATTCCGGTATTCTGAGCCATCAGCGGGTAACTGAAGGCTAAAAGGATGAATAAAAATATTCGTTTATAGTTCATGGCTTTTTTTCAAACAGAAGTGACTTATTTTTGTTTGATTCAAAATGAACATTTTAATAACCGGGAGCAGCGGACTTATCGGGAAAAAGCTGACTTCTTTTCTGATACAAAACGGTCATGCCATTAAGCATCTGAGCACTTCTCAGACCGGTGAAAATATTTTTCATTGGAATCCTGCCCAAAACGAACTGGATGAGACCTGTTTGGATAATACGGATGTCGTGGTTCACTTGGCCGGTGCAAATATATTTTCTGAAGCCTGGACCGACAAAAGAAAAAAAGAGATTATTGACAGTCGTGTCAGAGGTATAGAATTAATTCGGGATGCCTGCGAAAGAAAAGGCATTCAATTGAAACATTTTATTTCAGCTTCCGGAGTTGGATATTATGGAGATAGACCGAATGAAGTGGTAGCAGAAGAATCGAGTGCCGGAAATGGTTTTGCAGCTGGCGTATGTGAAAAATGGGAGGAAACGGCTTCCACGATGTCAACTTGTGCTAAAAATATCAGCATCCTGCGTATTGGCATCGTATTCGCTCAAGAGGGAGGCTATATAACTGAAATGAAAAAGTTATCTAAGTACAAAATACTGGCTCCATTGGCTTCAGGAAGACAGATGATCAGCTGGATTCACCTTCTGGACCTTTGCCGAATATTTATTGCACTTTTGGAAGAAAAAATCCCCGCAGGCATTTATAACGGAGTTAGTCCGGCGGATATCAGCAACAAAGAACTCACCTATTTGATGAATGAAATATGGGGATCACCCCAATGGCCCATCCATGTTCCGGCCTATGTATTGAAGTTAATTTTAGGAGAAAGGGCCCAGGAGTTAATTGGCGGTCAACATGTTTCTGCCAATAAGATTCTTGATGCCGGATTTGAGTTTAAGTATACTGAAGCAAAGCAGGCGATTGAAAATATCTCATGAGAATTGTCTTTTGGTTTAGAAGAGATTTGCGTTTGCATGACAATGCCGGTTTATTTGAGGCGTTATATAAGGCGGATGAGGTTTTACCCATTTTTATTTTCGACCCGAAAATTCTCAACAAACTTGAAGATAAGGACGATGCCCGGGTTACATTCATTCATGATTCATTGCATAAAATGCAGTCGACATTGGTTGAACACGGCAGTTCACTGAAGGTTTTTCATGGTAAACCCGAAGAAATTTTTGAGACGCTGATTCATGACCAAAAAATAGATGCCGTTTTTACGAATAAAGATTATGAGCCCTATGCCAAACAGCGTGACCAATCTGTAAAACAGATTCTGGATAAGAAGGATATCTCATTCGAGACATTTAAAGATCAGGTAATTTTTGAAGGCCACGAAGTATTGAAAGACGATGGCACTCCATATACAGTTTTTACGCCTTATTCAAAAAAATGGAAATCGAAGATCGAAGAAACAACGTTTCATTCTTTCCAGTCGGAAACCCTGTTTCATAAGTTCATCCAAACAAGCCCTGAATCATTTCCGACCTTGCGGGACATTGGATTTATTCGCAGCAAATTAATTTTTCCCGAGTCTACCGTTTCAGAGAAACTCATCCGGAATTACGCTGAAACACGTGACATCCCTTCTATTGCAGGCACCAGTCGACTGAGCGTTCATTTCAGATTTGGCACCATCAGCATTCGTCAGAAGGCCGCCAAAGCCTTACGGCTGAATGAAAAATATTTCAACGAATTGATTTGGAGGGATTTCTACAGCAGCATTTTACAACATTTCCCAACCATCAGTGAATCTTCTTTCAAACCTGCTTATGAGCGCATACAATGGATCAATAATCCGGAACAATTCAGTGCTTGGTGTGAGGGGAATACCGGCTATCCGCTGGTAGATGCCGGAATGCGGGAGTTGAAAGCGACCGGTTTCATGCACAACAGAATTCGTATGGTGGTGGCCAGTTTCTTAACCAAACATTTGCTCATTGATTGGCGATGGGGTGCTTCCTGGTTTGCACGTTATTTGCTTGATTTCGACCTTGCCTCTAATCAGGGAGGATGGCAATGGGCAGCAGGATGTGGCGTAGATGCTGCGCCCTATTTCAGGGTTTTCAATCCGGAATTACAACGGCAGAAATTCGACCCTCATAACATATACATTAAAAAATGGGTGCCCGAATGGGGAACATTGGCCTATCCTAAACCGATCGTTGAGCATACCATGGCCCGCGATCGTTGTCTTCGGGTGTATAAAGAAGCTTTAAATGCTCAGTAATAAATTTACTCAGGTTCTTTAAGGGAAACCATGTCTTCCGGATTCATAGGCTCAGAAGGCGTTTCAAAACTTCCATACCGATAAATTAATCCCGCTGATCCGGCAATCAAAAGGGCGAAAACTGCGGCATTCACAAAAAGTAAAAGAAAATTACTCGCAATATTCCCGGCGACGCCCTGACCAAGGATAAGTCCCATCAATAATCCCAGAATGATGGCTGTAACGCCCGCTGCTATGGAAACCACAAAAATGAAGAATAACAATTTAAAGGACTTGCCCCATCCCATTGTTTGGACCGAATAACGCATTCCTTCTCTGATATCCATATCCGCGATGATGATGGCCGGAGCTGCCATTACGAATCTCAAAATATAAGCAATGAATACCACCAGGGCCAGAAAGAAAACGATGACGCCCACTTGTGCAAAGGAAGTCGCCAACACAAGAGAAGCGACCCCCAAAATCATCATGATAAGGTTAAATCCTATCAGTTTCAGCAGTTTTCTGTCGAACAAGGTAAACATCAATCCAAACCAGGAATTTTCTCCTTCGAGTTGTCTTTTACTGACGGCATATCCGACCCTTAGTCCATAGGACAAAAGAAACACGCCAATAATCATGGCCGCGATATAAAAAATCACAAATTCAGCCATATTATCCTTGAAAAAAGCCTCCATTTTTTCGCTGTTTTGTTTCATATCATCCATCGTTTGTGGCATACTCATCAGCTGTTGAATGACCTCCTGTGGAAATAGGTTGAATACCAGCGGAAGTAACGTTAATGCCATAAACAAAGCCGTAAAAATGGAGATACCCATGGATGGCCAAAAAAGTTTGCGGGTGTGCTGAAATACCGCATCATAAAAATTATCTTTAAAAAACTGTAGTTGCATAATGATTGAATTAGTCTGGTTTATGTTGTTTTTTTAATAATTGTTGACCATAGATTCCGAAAATCACGCCCAAAGATAGTTGAATCAATCCCTTTACTTTCCAATGACTAAAATTCCAACCGGAAAGAAACAGATTCAGCCCTGATAAAACAATCAGAAGTATCATGAGCACAATTAATGCAGCTCCGGTGATGGCGTACATCCACTTCATTTCATACCAATAAAGTAGCGAGGTTTAAAAGCGATGAAACTTTCACTAGCAACCGAAATCTGTTGAAGCTTCAATTTTTGTTGCAATAAATAGGATTTAACCTCCTCTGTGCCACCGGCATCGCTCAAATACCAAGTAAATCGATTATTCATAATGAGCGCATCATTCTTAGAAAATAACGGGACAAATTGTCGAATTTTCTGATCTAATTCTCGATCGATACCCTCTTCACTGTGAAAGGCGATATAGGGATCGGAAGCCAAACCCGTATTTAAAGCAAAATATATCCGCCAATCCTTTTGAGTCAATCTCATTTGTTTCTCGAAATCGCTTACAAACCATTTGTTTCTTTTCTTTTTGCCCTTGGCTGATTTTGATATTCGAAGCATTCCATGTTCGATATCGTTGAGATTCAATTCCTGTCCGGCCACCTTCATGACCATTCGATTAAAGAATACTTTTTCATTGGCTCGATCTGCCGAATCCAGGAGCGACATTTGTACGGAAGCATTGTAGATATTAATCCAAAATGCCTTTTTGAGAGAATCAGATGTAAGGGCATCCCCTAAAAATTGAACAGTAAATCCATTCAATTCAGCGGTAAGCGCATCTGTATTTTGGCGGATATAAATGGCATGAAGCAACTGTTGACTGAGCTGTATAGGGCGAGATTGTGCCCATCCAACCAAAGAATTGGCTCCAAGCAGCAACATCAATAACCAAAAGCGGAACTTTTTCATGGCCTCACAATGTTAGGCTAGTGAGCCAAGATTTGCAACATTGATTTGCATCTAAGCAGATTCAATCGATAACCGAAATGATTTTTCGGTTCAATCTATCCCCAGATA
>JBIIVF010000170.1:0-4718 GCA_044339595.1 Bacteroidia bacterium | reverse complement strand
AATCCTTAAATCTTATAAAAATCAAGGTTCAGACACTTTGCAAACTTGATCAAGATGGAATCCTAATTAATTAAGATAAATCGTCAAAAAATCGGCGTTTAACAAATCCCGGTAATCCTTAAATCTTATAAAAATCAAGGTTCAGACACTTTGCAAACTTGATCAAGATGGAATCCTAAAATCTAAGGATGAATCGTCAAAAATTGGCTTTTCACAAATCCTGGTGATCCTTTAATCTTATAAAAATCATGGTTCAGACAAGGAGAGGTATTAGCTATTAGGCACAAGGTAATAGGTTCGATATGCGCAGTCTCAGGCGATCAACCAACAACGAGTAGCGAACAACGGACAACGAATAACGAACAGCGAAAAATCTCGGTAATCCTTTAATCTTATAAAAATCATGGTTCAGACAGGTGAACTATTAGGCGCTAGCTAAAAGGTAATAGGTTCGATTTGGTCAGTTTTGAACGAACCTCGGAAAACGGAAATCGAATGACGAACAACGAACAACGAGTATCGAACAACGAGTATCGAACATTTTCCACCCAAGATTCGTATTTTGCGCCGAAATTCTCGAACATGCAAATCGAAAAACACAAAGTGGTGGGCATTGACTATACCCTTACCATTGAATCAGGACAGGTAGTGGACCAAAGTAAAGAAGGATTTCCGCTCTATTTTATTCAAGGAATCGGAAACCTTATTCCGGGTCTCGAAGAAGCCCTGGAAGGTAAAAAAACAGGAGACACCCTCAAGGTAAGCATCCCCCCATCTAAAGGGTATGGCGATAAACAAGAAGAAATGATACAAAAGGTGGAAATCGCTGCTTTCGGAGATCAACCGGTTGCAGTGGGAATGCAGTTCACCGCTTCCGCCGGCGATCATCAATACAATGTCATGGTTACCGATGTGAGCGATACCCATGTAACGGTAGATGCCAATCATCCCCTCGCAGGTCAAACCCTGCATTTCGATGTTACTGTGCAGGAAATTCGCGATGCTCTTCCCGATGAAATTAGCCATGGACATGTGCATGGGCCGGGTGGTCATCATCATTGATCTTCCCATTATTTCATCACGATTCCAAACTATTGATTATTTTCGCTCACTTAACACCAATTAAACCCATCGCATGAAGAAATTCACTCTGGTCAATAATGTTTTTGGATGGCTCGCTTTTGCCATCGCCCTGATCACCTATTATCTAACCATAGAACCATCCGTGAGTCTTTGGGACTGCGGTGAGTTCATTTCCGCATCGTATCGTTTGCAGGTGGTTCACCCACCCGGAGCGCCATTATTTCTGATGCTCGGCAGAATATTTTCCCTCTTTGCCATGGGAGATGTCGAAACCGTTGCCATCGCTGTAAATATGGTGTCGGCCGTGATGAGTGCCCTTACGGTGCTGCTCACATTCTGGATCATCGTTCACTTTGCCAGAAAAATCATGGGAATCGGCCTGCTGCAGGAAGAAGTGGATCTTCCCACCGGTATCATTTTAATTGGTAGCGGATTGGTTGGCTCACTTGCCCTGACCTTTATGGATACTTTCTGGTTTAGTGCCGTGGAAGCGGAAGTATATGCTTCGTCCTCCTGTTTTACTGCCCTCTCCTTTTGGGCCATTATCAAATGGGAAAGCATAAAAGACCAGGCACATTCTGACCGTTGGTTGGTGTTTATCGCCTATACCATCGGCCTGGCCGTAGGTCTTCACTTACTGAACTTACTGGTGATTCCGGCGGTTGTACTTTATTATTTCTTTAATCGCTACCCTGTTACCAAACTAAATGTCTATAAAGCCATTGCCATCGGTATGGGAACCCTTGCCTTCGTGCAGTGGGGTCTGATTCCGGGGGTGCCCAAATTAGCAGCATTTTTTGACCGCGTGTTTGTAAACAGCATCGGCATGCCTTACAATTCGGGAGTATTATTCACCATTTTCCTGATCATCACCCTGATTGTAATCGGCATCCGATACACACACCGCAAAAAAATGCCTTTGGCCAATCTGGCAGTATTGTGTTTCTCCTTTATCATGCTCGGATATTCAAGTTACACGATGGTCGTTGTGCGCTCTTTGGCAGATCCTGCCATTGATATGAACAACCCTGAGGATGCTTACTCTTTGTTGAGCTATATTCAACGTGAGCAGTATGGAGATCGTCCTTTGTTGTATGGTCCTTATTTCAACGCCCGTGAATCCCGTCCGGTTGACATGAAAGAAGGCGCCATGCAATATCGCAAGGGGCCAGAAGGCTATGAGGAAATCGGTCGCAAAATAGATTATGTTTGGGACAGCAAATACCTCACGATCATCCCAAGAATGGGTGATCTTACGGACAAAGCAGATGGATATCCAATCTGGTCGGATGTTAAAACCGGTAAGATTCCAACTTTCGGTCAAAACATCAAATTCATGTTCCGATATCAGTTGGGATGGATGTACTACCGATATTTCATGTGGAATTTCGCAGGAAGACAAAGTGATTTCCAGAATATAGACGGCAACGTTTTTGAAGGAAACTGGCTCAGTGGAATTCGTTTTCTCGATGAAATGCGATTGGGACCTCAATCAAACTTGCCCTATTCCATTTCCTATAACAAAGCGCGAAACACCTTATTCTTCTTGCCTTTGATTTTGGGAATTTTGGGGATCATCATTCAATTCCGCAAACAGCGTTTGGATGGTTGGGTAGTATTAACCTTGTTCGTATTTACGGGTATCCTGATTATCATTTACCTCAATCAGCCGCCACTTGAACCAAGAGAAAGAGATTATTCTCATGCCGGATCGTTTCAAACGTTCTGTATCTGGATTGGTTTAGGCGTGGTTTATCTCGCCGATCTGCTTAAACGCTGGATTTCCGGCACCGGTGCTGCGATCGCAGCGGTGGTTGTGGGATTACTGGGCGGTCCTGCGCTGATGGCTGCTGAAAACTGGGATGACCACGACCGTTCTGATCGTTATTTGGGAATTAGTTTCGCCAAAAACTACCTTAACAGTTGTGAGAAAAATGCCATCCTCTTTACGAATGGCGATAATGATACTTACCCGTTGTGGTATGCCCAAAACGTGGAAGGATACCGCACCGATGTTCGTATCATCAACCTGAGTTTATTGAGCACAGATTGGTACATCAACGCACTTCGCAGAAAGGTATATGACAGCGAAGCGTTGCCTCTCAGTGTTCCCGAATCAAAATGGAAAAGCGGTGAAAGAGAATACACCCGCTATTACGATGATAAAAAACTGGATCAAAACAAATATTATCCTTTGGATGAAGTCGTTAACTTTATGGTGACCGATGACAAGGACAAAATGGTGACTTCAGATGGCAGCACTTTTACCAACTATATGCCTGTGAAGAAATTCATCGTTCCGGTTGACAGAGCCGCTGTAATGGCAACAGGCATGGTCAAGGCCAAAGACTCTGCACAAATCGTGGATGCCATCCGTTTCGAAGTGGGTGAAAACGGTATTTACAAAGGCACCATGGTGGTGATGGATATTGTTGCAACCAATGCCAAGACCGGCTGGAAACGCCCTATCTACTTCACTACCACTACCGGTGGTTCGGCTTACATGGGCTTGGATGAGCATTTCAGACATGAAGGCCTCACCTTCCGTTTGGTACCAATCAAAGCGCCTAAAGAAATGCGCGGATTGATAGACGATGATTTGTTGTATGATCGCCTGATGAATAGTTTCGTTTGGGGAAATATGGACAAAGGCGAAATGTTTTTGGATGAAAAAGCACAGTTGGTTCCAAGAAACTTAAGGGTGTTGTTCGTTCAGGTTGCCCGTAATCTCAGCGCCAAAGGTGACAAAACCAGAGCTATTGCCTTAATGGACAAATCATTGAAAGTGATGCCTGAAAAAATAATGCCGATGGATTATCGCCTCAAGAACTATTATGCTTCTACCTACTATGATTGTGGAGATGCCAAAAAAGGATTGAAACAACTGGAAGAAATTCTGGTGATGGCGAAAGAAGACATTCGCTATTACAAGCAATTCACCGGATCTAAGCGATCTTTGGCGGCTGCTAAGCTACAAGAAGCGCTCAGTGGATTGAGTGATGCGGTAAACATGGCAAAACAATACGCCGGGGCTGACGTTCACAAAAAATTCGAAGCTGAATTCAATCGCCTGAATACAGGAGGTTGATCGTTTCATTCCTTAAAAAAGAAGCCGTCTCAGAAGTAAAATTTGGGACGGCTTTTTTATTGCTACCGAAATTAAAAACGCAGCTTGTAAAATTTCTTGGGAGTAAAACAGGAAAGAAAATAATAGTCAATTTATACAACTCGTAAGCGCTATTATAAGATTGACTATTGTGTTTTCACGAAGAAGACGCAGAATAGCCATGAAATTACACAGGGGTTACCCGTTGAGTCTCGCCGAATAAGTAAGAGAAGCAAAAGCATGAACAGAATGAGGTGAAGTCGAGACAAACCAGCGGACTCAACGGCTTACAAAACACTTTTACCTGAGCTCAATACATCTTTTCTTTCTGTAATAAATTCCCTCCTCGCTAGGTAGAATTTTATACCATTTTCCTTCAGACAATTTCCGTGATGTGCAACTTCAATAACCTTCTGTATCGAACCTAAGTGATGCCGTTCTCAACGCAACATCACCGCTTTAGTGGCAACTTCTGTAATACTCCCCAGTTGTTGGACCAATAGGTTGAGGCAGCTAAGTTAATATAGAG
>JBIIVF010000169.1:0-4756 GCA_044339595.1 Bacteroidia bacterium | reverse complement strand
CATCTCCCTTAACCTGCGCAGCAAATTCTATTAAACGTTCCGTTGAATCATCCCTCCGATTCAGAAGCACGTCTTCTACTCTTTCAAGCAATTCTTTGTCTATCTCGTCATAGACTTCAATCATTCCCGCATTCACAATGCCCATATCCATACCTGCCCTGATGGCATGATACAAAAATGCGCTGTGCATGGCTTCCCTCACTTTATCGTTTCCTCTGAAGCTAAACGATATATTGCTCACCCCACCACTCACTTTGGCAAGTGGAAGGTTTGCTTTAATCCATTGAGTAGCATTTATAAAATCAACGGCATAGTTATTATGTTCTTCTATTCCGGTGGCAACGGTCAAAATATTGGGATCGAAAATGATGTCCTGGGCCGGAAATTTGACCTTTTGGGTGAGGATGTCATAGGAACGCTGACAAATTTCAATTCTGCGTTCATAACTATCTGCCTGACCTTGTTCATCGAATGCCATCACTACCACCGCTGCTCCGTACATTTTTATGCGCTTGGCCTGAGCCACAAATTCTGCTTCGCCGTTTTTTAAACTAATTGAATTTACAATTCCCTTTCCTTGAAGACACTTCAGTCCTGCTTCGATGATCTCCCATTTGGAAGAATCAATCATCACCGGAACTTTTGAAATATCAGGTTCTGAGGCAATCAAATTCAGAAAGTGCACCATGGCTTCCTTGCCATCGAGCATGCCTTCATCCATGTTTATATCGATGACTTGTGCCCCATTGTCCACTTGCTGCTGCGCAACAATGAGAGCGTCATCAAACTTGTTGTTTAGAATTAATCTTGCGAATTGTTTAGACCCGGTAACGTTGGTGCGTTCACCGATATTGATGAAATTCGAAAAATCGGCCTGAACCAAGGGTTCTAAACCACTTAAACGAAAATAGGGTTTTATTTCTCTCATGTCTGGCTACAAAGTTAAACAAACAACACAAATCAACAGACGGGGTTCTTTATAAAACAAAAGAGGCCCGCATTTCCGCAGGCCTCCTTATAATAGGTATTTAATATTTACAATTACTTCTCTCTGATGAGGGTTACGGTACCACTGATAGGTCCTTTACCATCATTTTCCTGACGATTCTTCATCGTATAGTTAATGATGTAGAAGTAAGCACCTTCAGGACAAAGTTTGGATCCTTTGTTCATGATGGTACCATCCCATCCTTGATCAGGATCGCTGCTTTCGTAAACCAATTCACCCCAACGGTTAAAAATTTTGATTTCATATTCATCAGCACCTTTAACCTTTATTTTGAATAAGTCATTCTTACCATCTCCTGCTCCGTCTCCACTCTTAGGAGTAAATACGTTATAAGGAATCAATTGTAAGAAGAACTGATTGTTCACCAATTCGCAAGTGGTATCCAAACAACCTTCTGCACTTTCCGCTACCAAACATACTTTGTAAGTACCGACTCTTTCACCCCAGGTATGACATGGGTTGGTTTCGTTGGTAATTTTATCGTCGAATGGTCTGTCTTCAATGATCCATGTGTACTTCACTGCGTTCACACTTTCATTTTTGAAACAGAATTCAGGTTTGTTGGCACTGTCAATGCTGAATTTAGCTTCAACATCAATTACCGTTACGTTTTTGAAAGCAGTATCCACACACTTGGGTACAAATCCAACCGGATCGTAATCAGGAACCATGGTTACTTTGTATTGACCAGATTGAGGATATGAATATCTCACCACCGGCCAAACTGTGCTTGTATCTCCGGTTCCAAAGTACCAGCTACCGCGTTTGTAGAGCGGATCAGATTTATCGGTGAATGTAATTTCTTCCTGAGGACAAACCACTGAATCACTCATGATAAAGTCGGCCGGTGCGCGGTCAAGAACAATAACCTTGATCCTTCTCGGATTGAGCAGATCAGGACTGTTATCCGGGAAGATACGTGAGCATCTCAAGGCAGTTCCGGTAATAGAATCAATCATGGTTAACTGCAGATAATATACTCCAGGAGTTCTGTATCTGTGACCTACAGTATCGCTAATATCTCTGGTGCTGCTCGTGTTGTTGGCAGAACTATCTCCCCATGAGAAGATCCAATCCGGATTCCAATAAGGTTCTTTACTCAAGTTAGACAATGAAACAGAGTCATTGATACAAATAATAATCGAATCCGGTCCCCATGCGCTGTTCAAGAGTTCAAACTCCGGTTGTGGACCTACCAGGAAGATGCGTTGTTCGATAGAATCTTCGCATCCCAAGTAAGTTTTAACCCGTAGTTTGACATTAAACCAACCGCTGGTTGTATAGTTGTGCGAAGGATTTTGCAGTACCGATGTTTGCGTACCATCTCCGAAATCCCACAACCATTCTGTAATATAATCACATGGGTTGTAAGGTGCACCCGGGCAAGTATCTCTGAGTTTACATGGATCATACACCTGAGTAGTATCAAAGAAGTTTACAATCTGCTTGCACTGATCTGTATTGTTGCTATTCTCGAAACCTGCTTTAACACCGGTTACATAGGTTCGGATACTGGCAGTATCGCGGCATCCCAGTGAATCCTTCATGGCAATATGAATCAGGTATTCACCCGGCTTATCGTAGGTATGATTGAATGAAAGAGATCTTTCATAATCATCCAATCCATCGGTCACATCCCAATCTACTTCCTTGGTTTCTCTATTATTCACATAACGGGTTGGATCATCCCAATACTTACCACGATCAATAGGATAATACTCAATATCAGCATCCCCCAACTGCCAGTAACGTATACTGTCAATGAGCCTCACCATGGTTCCTTGACAAACCGCATCTTCTGCCATTTTGAACCAATTCAGGAACCCAACGTTGAGCAGTTTAGATCCACGTTTTTCGCAACCTACTGTATTGTTAAGGAACAAGTTTGGTCCCATAGGTCCGGATGATTTCACCCATTCGATTCTGGTTTTGCTAGGATCGCAGGCTTCCTGAACTTGAACCGGGTGTTTATAGGTAAATTTATATACTCCGGTGATGGTATCGATTTTAGCTCCATTCTTTTTGAACAAAGTATCGAAACCTTGAATAGATGAATCACGGAAATGGAGGATTTCTTCGATGATGACAGAATCCGTTCTTTGTCTGTTTTTGAACAAATACTTGTACCTGCCGTGTGTTACGGTTACTGAGTCGTCATACCCTCTGATACCGAATGAGAAGAACTCACTCAACCCGGTGGTATCAATACAACCAAACGTTCCATCACCCAAATAGAGGGCCACATCTTGTTTAGGTATATCTCTCAAATCAAGACCCAATGCCTTAAACGCATCTTTTATGAGCTTATCCGCTCGATCTGTATTGGTAATAATCTGCCAATCTCTCATAATGGAGCGAACAATGGTATCTAAAGTTATTACACCCTGAACATCGTCAATGGTGCTTCTGATTACATAATTGTATAACCATTTTTCACCATTCCATTTTACGTCTTTATCATTTCTGGTCGGTGAAGGCCCTTTGTATGGCTCATAGTATTTCCATTGTTCGAAATATCCCATGGTTCTGTCTTGATAACCCCAATTCCATCTCATGGAAGCGATACTATCTTGAATTGGATTTAAAATTCTGAAGTATGCAGTTTCACCGGCACACAGGAATTTAGGATCTGCTTCAGGAACCAAGATTTCAAAATCAGCATTTACATACAGGATTCTGAACATGTCTGTGTACCAGGCGGTATCCATACATACAGGAGGTTTGCCATTATTTGGGGGTCCGTTACCCACAGCCAAACCAATCGTAAATGATCCTTTTGGACGTTTCTTAGGATCCTGTCCAACTTCGAGCGGTGTATAACCTTTTACGAATTTGGTTCCCCAAGCACCTACAATGGAATAAGGCATAATAAAAGGAATCGGATTTCCCGGAGGTGGTGGCGCCAATACACCGCCACTGTTATAAGCTACCCAGTCGTTCGGACCGGTTAATGAGTCATAATTTACTTCAAACCACTGTTGAGTACATCCGGGTTTGGTTTCACCCATGTCAAAGGTGAGATAATATTGAAGTTTATCTCCATCCAAAGGACATGGTATCCCTGATTCCCATTTCAAACCACGGGCATTCGGTGGTATAAGGGCCAGTGAAATATTGCTTGTACTTTCGCACTTTAAAGGATGTACCGTGTCTTTCTGCCAGAGGGATACTGAATTACATTGTGCAACGTTGTTATAGAACCAGTCGCGGTGAAATTCTGCATCAATGACCTTGGCATTATAAGAAACAAATGTATCCACTGTAACCAATTTAACCCCATCCCAATATGTCCAACTGGTGTCTTTTATGATGGTACTGGTCGCAGCATAAGTAATGTCTATCGGTCTGATGGTCACTTTGGTTTGTGAATAGATGGTATCACCCAATCTCAAAGTAAATTGTTCCCATTTCTTGATCGTTTCTTTTTTAGGACCTGTTACGTCTCTGGTGGTTCCGTCTTCAACATTGTTAATGCCAAATTTCACACCTGCAGGTATCCAGAAATCCTCATCATCAAAAGTAACCGTCCAAGTGAGAGGAACATCCCTCATTCTATCAAATGTATCTCTCTTAAAGGTCGTTTTAATCGTCCATACGGTATCTACTACACGAAGAGAGTCGTTGGGGTTATTACATTTGACCCACCGTGGTTTTTCGAGAAATGAAGTGGTATCATATTTCGGTGTAACAATCACTTCCTTCCATGTTTCTCTGCGACTGTGAAAGGTTGAAGTAGGACGTTTGATG